>NZ_JBBUKT010000002.1:600000-836606 GCF_038066715.1 Luteolibacter sp. Y139
GCCAGGTCCTTGGAAACCGCCGTCGAATCGCAGGCTGGACATTTCTGGAGTTGGGTCGCTGCTGATCCATCGCTGCCGGATTTCGTGAGCATACCGATCCCACCGGCAACCAAGGAGGAAATCGCCGCGATCGAGAAGCGCTGGCCGAAGTTGTCCGTGGACGATCCGTTGCTGCACGGGGTCCTGGAAAACCCGGGGTCAGAGAGCCTCAATCGCTATGTGAAATCCCATCCGCAGGCCGCGGAGATCTTGGTGACCGAAGCCACGGGCCGCGTGGTCGCCGCCACCCGCAAGACGACGGACTACGACCAATCGGACGAGGAATGGTGGACCATTGGGCGCAATCTCAAGGAGGGGGGCATGTGGACGGAGGTGCTGCATTTTGATGCGAGCGCGAGGGTGTTTTCCTTGGATCTGGTGATGCCGCTGCATCGCGATGGCCAGTTCGTCGGTGTGGCCAAGCTGGTGCTGGATGTTTCGCCGATGTTTCATGCTCTCCGCCCCTCGGATGATGACGACCGGGCCCGCCTGGAGATTCTCTTGTCCGATGGCCACGTTCTCGCTCGCACCGGCGACAAGGGATTCCAACCGCTACAGGAGACACTGGAGGCTGATTCGTTGCTGGCGATGAGGGTTGGCCGCACCGGCTGGACCTTGACCGGGAAGGGAACCAACGATGAGCGGATGACGGGCTTTGCGGCGATCCAGTCGCCGGAGATCGACCGGCAGCTGTTCGAGCCGGGGGGCTATGTCCTCTATTCGACGCCGAAAGAGACGGTGGTCGCGCCCCTCCGGCGGCAGGTGCTTTTGATCGGGGGAGCGGCAGGGTTGGCCACGGGAATCTGCGTGCTGGCGGGCTTCGCATTCGTGGACCGCAAGATCCTACAGCCCATCGCCATGCTGAGCCAGGCGACGCGAGCCCTGGCGGAAACGGTGCGGCTGCGGAAAGACCCGACCCTTTCCGAAAGCGAGGCGGACTCGAAGCGGCGCGCTGCGAAAGAGGATCTGGAGCGTATCGAATCCATCAAGACGGGTGACGAGGTCGAGGACCTCGCGGCCGACTTCGGCATCATGACCTCGCGGGTGATGCGCTATCATCGCGAGCTGGAGTCGGAGGTCGATTCGAAGACCGCCTTGCTGCGTGAGGAATTGGAGATGGCGCGCGAGTTCCAGAATGCGCTGCTGCCCTCGGGCTATCCGGATACCAGCCGCCACAGCGATCCGCTGCGTCTCGGCTTCGCGCATTTTTATCAGCCAGCCTCGACCGTCGGCGGGGATTTCTTCGACCTCATGGAGCTCGATGAACATCGCACCGGTGTCCTGATCGCGGATGTGATGGGCCACGGTGCACGCTCGGCGCTGGTCACCGCGATCTTGCGGGCCGTGGTGCGGAACCACGTGATCTCCGCCGGAAACCCGGGCGACTTCCTCGGCATCCTCAATCGCGAACTCCACGACGTGATCGAGCGCAGCCAGCAGACGCTCTTCGTTACCGCCTTCTTCATGGTGATCGATACCCGTGAGGCGAAAGCGACCTGGGCGGTGGCCGGGCACCCCTCACCCCTGCGGGCACGCCGGAGCACGGGAAATCCGCCGCAGATGCTGTGGAATGGCGCGCAGAAGCAACCTGCGCTCGGCCTCATGGCGGACGTCGTCTATCACACCTCGTCATCGCCGATCCGGGCAGGGGACGTGTTCCTGCTCTTCACCGACGGCGTGGTGGAGGCGGAGAATCCGGGCGGGAAGGAATTCGGCATCCCGCGCCTGATTTCCACCTTCGATGAGTCGCTCGACGGGCCCCTGGCAGCCATGCCCGCGAAGATCGTCTGCGAGGTCGCTTCCTTCCAGAAACGCCGCCATCATGATGACGATGTTTGCGTGGTGGCCGTTGAGGTTCTGCCAGGTGTGATCCCTGATATCGCCAGCAGGGGGGCACCCCTGACAGGATCGGTCCCGAGCGGTGCTTGACTTGCCGGGCGTCTTCGGGCAGTCCCGCGCCATGGCCAAGCTCTCGATCCGCGACCTCGACGTCAACGGCAAGGAAGTCCTCATGCGTGTGGACTTCAATGTTCCGCTGGAAGGCGGCGTCATCACCGACGATACCCGCATCCAGGGCGCGGTTCCTTCGATCCAACATCTTCTCAAGGGCGGCGCGAAGCTCGTGCTCTGCTCCCACCTCGGTCGTCCGAAGGGTGGTCCCGAGCCGAAGTTCTCGCTCGCTCCCGCCGCTACTCGCCTCGGCGAGCTCATCGGCCAGGAAGTGAAGCTCGCTCCGGATTGCATCGGCGATGAGGTCGCCGCCCTGCGTGCCGCCCTCCAGCCCGGCCAAGTGCTCATTCTGGAAAACACCCGTTTTTACCCGGCTGAAGAAGCCAACGAAGCCGACTTCGCCAAGGCCCTCGCCGGCAGCGCCGAGATCTACGTGAACGACGCTTTCGGCACCGCTCACCGCGCCCACGCTTCCACCGAAGGCGTCACGCACTTCGTGTCCAAGAGCGCCATGGGCTTCCTCGTCGAGAACGAGCTCGAGTATCTCGAAGGCAAGCTGGAGAACCCGGAACGCCCGTTCCTCGTCGTCATGGGCGGCTCGAAGGTTTCGGACAAGATCCAAGTGATCAATCGCCTCATGGAAAAGGCCGATGCCTTCCTGATCGGTGGCGCGATGGCCAATACTTTCCGCAAGGCACAGGGCTACCACACCGGCAACAGCCGCGTGGAAGCCGACAAGCTTGACCTCGCCCTCGATATCCTGGCCCAGGCCAAGGCGAAGGGCGTAGGCTTCCTGCTGCCTGCCGACACCCGCATCACCCAGGAGTTCAAGGAAGGTGCCGAGACCAAGTGCACCGCTCCTTATGAAAAGGGCGGCGAAACTCCGGATGGCTGGGAAGGCATCGATATCGGTGACGTCGCCATCGGCGAGTTCGTCGCCGAAGTGGCCAAGGCCAAGACCATCATCTGGAACGGCCCGATGGGCGTGTTCGAGATCGACAGCTTCGGTCACGGCACCAAGGCGGTCGCCGAAGCCATGGCCAAGGCTGATGCCGTCACCATCGTCGGCGGTGGTGATTCCGTCACCGCCGTGAACAAATACGGTCTCGACGAGAAGATGACCTTCATCTCTACCGGTGGCGGCGCTTCCTTGGAATTGCTTGAAGGCAAGGTGCTTCCCGGCGTTGCTGCCCTAACCGAGGCTTGAGTTGGCCCGAATCCCGCTGTCCACTCCGCACCCATCCTAATTCATGATCCGTAAGCCCATCTTTGCCGCGAACTGGAAGATGAACATCGGTCCATCCGAGACCGAGGACTTCGCCAAGAGCTTCTTGTCGAAAGTCCAGAATCGCACGTTCCCCGCCGACATCGTCATCGCGCCGCCGTTCGTCTCGCTGGCCAAGGCCGCCGAGATCCTCGGCAACGTCTCCAGCATCGCGCTCGCCGCACAGAATTGCTCGCAATACGACTCCGGTGCCTACACCGGTGAGATCAGCGGCATGATGCTGAAGGAGTTCTTCGTCCACTACGTCATCCTCGGCCACAGCGAGCGCCGTGCGATCTTCGGCGAGACCGACGAGGTGATCAACGCCAAGGTCCGCAAGGCCCGCGAGCTCAACCTCAAGCCGATCTTCTGCATCGGCGAGACGCTCGATGAGCGGAAGGCCGGCCAGCTTGAAAAGGTGCTTCGTACCCAAGTCAGCCAAGGCCTCAAGGGCGTGACCGAGCGTGACCTGCAGGACATCGTGATCGCCTATGAACCCGTCTGGGCCATCGGCACCGGTGTCACTGCTACCGCCGAGCAGGCTCAGGAGGCACACGCTTTCGTCCGCTCGCTCGTCGCCGAGCAGTTCGGCAACGACGCCGCTGCCAAGATCCGCATCCAGTACGGCGGCTCGGTGAAGCCCGGCAATGCCGCCGAGCTGATGGCCTGCCCGGATATCGACGGCGCGCTCATCGGTGGCGCCTCGCTTGAGCCGCAGAGCTTCCTGGACATCATCCAGAATGGCGCACCGGCCTGAGGCGGGTAGCTCACAGGTTCCATAATCTCAGAAAGGCAGCCCTCGGGCTGCCTTTCTTTTTGCAACCCTGGGAGGTCCAACGGCGACAAGATCGCCGGATTGCCGCTTGAGTTTCCGGCGCGGGAGGAAATGCTCCCCCCGTCCGCCATGAAAGTCACCCTCGCTTCCGTTTTTGCCCTCGTTGCCCCCGCAGTCATCGCCGCGGACGCCCCGAAGTCGCTCGCCGACTACCTGATCCCGAACACGATGATCAAAGGCGAGGTCGTGGTGGTGGTGCCGCCCAAGGAGCTCGACAAGTACATCGCGAAGGTCGAGGAAGCCGCCCGCAAGGATCCGGACTGGTTCAAGGAGCACGCCAAGAATGGCAAGCCGGGCGTACCGCTGCCCTTCGATGAGCGCCTCGGCCTCACCAAGGAAGAATACGACGACTATCTCAAGTACTGGGGCAAGCGTGAGTTCAAGGGCGTCGAAGCCGTGCCAATCCGCCTCAGCGAAGGCAGCGACGGCCGCTGGAGCATCATCGTCGGCGGACGTGCTTCCACGCTTTCCACCCTCAAGTTCGATCCCAAGGCCGACATCTTCAAGTCGCCGAACGGCGAGCTGAAGCGGATCGAGGATGTGGACGCCGATGGCAATAGCACGCTCGGCGCGTGGACCGGCCACGAGTGGAAGCTCGAGGAGAAGTCCAGCCTCGGAACTCTCAAGGAGAATTTTGCGATCGGGAAAACCGGCGACAAGAAATACGGCCTGCTGATCTACCGCCTCCAGGAAATCTCGGAACAGGGCAGCAAGATCGCCGACGATGGCATGGTCGTCCGCTTCCCTTTGGGTGAAGCCGGAATCCTGAAGACCAAGCCCAACCCGGGACCAGCACCGGCAGAGGATCCTTCTGCGAAGCCGACTCCGGCTCCAAAGACAGCCCCCAAGCCTTCCACGAAGAAGAAGTGAGGTTGAAGTGAGGTGACATGCCCGCAGCTCCGCCTCCCCGGTGGAAGCGCCGGATCCGGTGGATCCTGGCGGTGCTGCTCGTGAGCCCCTTCTTGCTGCTGGTCCTCGCCAATGTCCTGCTCGCCACTCCGTGGGCGAGAGGATATCTGGGCCGCAAGCTCTCCGACCGCATCGGCGTCGAAACGGTAGTGGGGCAGGTGACCTGCACTCCGTGGGGCGGGCTCGCGGTCAGTGATCTGAGATGCCTTCAGCCGCCGCCTTTGCGGGAGTCGCTGAAAGCACCGCTGCTGGAAGTGCGCGAGATCCGGGCCTATCCGCAATGGAACCGGCTCCTGCACGGCGAGATCGCGGCCTCATCGGTCCGCATCGAGCGACCACGGTTGGCGCTGTCCCTCGAAATGGCCGCCTCCATGGTGTCTGCGGCAGCGTCGACATCCCCACCTCCCGTGGTCGTGGCTCCTCCACCGGTGATCGCGGCGGAAGCACCAGCAGCAAGCGGGATTGCTCCACCTCAGGCGGCCGCTCCACCCAATACCACTCCCGCGACGCCGCCACCCGCGCCGGACGCCTCGATTGGCACGGCATGGATCGAGATCGTGGATGGAGAAGGGGAACTATGGCTGTCCGGTGTGAGGCTCGCTTCGCTCCACGGTGGCGAAGGAAAGATCCCGTTCTCAGGCGCGCCGGCGTTTTCGAAGTTCCAGCTTCGGGAGCTGGAACTGCTCGGCCGGAATCTCGGCCATGATCTCGCGCTGCCGCTGTCGTGGCGCGCGCCTGAGCTCCGATGCAACACTGGAGAAGTTCAGTTGGCGGATTTGCAGGTGAAGCTCTCTGCCGCCGTGGGAGTCATGCCCGGGGTGCCCTTCGCCGTCGATATCGTCGTCCCGAAACAAGAAGCGCACGGCGACCGATGGTTGGAACACATCAAGCCCGCGGCAGGGCAGTTCGAGGCTCGATTGCAGGGAGTCGGGCTCATGCGCCATCCTTCGACCTGGCAAGGGCTTGCTGCCGCGACGGCCGGGACGGTGACGATGCAACTCGGGGAGCAAGCGATGGCCTTCGATGAGGGCCGTGCCTCGATGGTGCTGCAGGGTGGCGTGCTACAATGCCCGGACGTCCGGCTGACCGGTGAGCGTGCTTCCTTTCTCGGCAACGGCCAGCTCCGTTCCGATGGACAAGGGACCGGGGTCTTGCGCGTGGTCGTTCCTCCGGACACTGCCGCTGCCTGGACCCAGCGTCTCACCATCGGGGACCGGGCACCGGTGTTCGCTCCTCTTGAAACACCGGACCGGATGTTCATCGATCTACGATGGGTCCCGTACTTGGGAGGTCAGGGAATCGAACTCGGCGCCGGTGGCCCCATCGTACCTGCGGGAGAGGTGTTCAAGCTGCTGTCCGGCGGATGACCGTCACGCCCGCCATTCCGGCGCACACTTCGTCATGTCCCACATCAGCCGGTCGAGGGCGGAATTGATGTCCCCGCTCCGGGCATTGGTAAAGCCCGCCCAGCACATGCCGCTGGCAGTGGTGACGGCGATGCTGGCGGTGCCCGGCAAGCTGCCATTATGCCAATGATTCGGCACCGCGTTCACCGCCCAGCCGCTCGCGTATCCGGCGTTCGCCTTGGTGCCCCGGAACATTTCCTTGAGCGTCGCCTCCCTGAGCAAATCGGGCGTTTCGGCGAGACCGTCGAAGTGGGTCAGGAATTTCACCAGATCCTCCGGACGGGCGATCCAACCGCCATGGGAATCCATGCGGCGGACATTCATGTTATAGGGATTCTCGCCATTGCGACCGTAATAAACCACCTCATCGGCCCCTCGCTCGGCGAGCGTGTTGCCGGCGATCTTCATCGTGTGGATGTCGCAACGCTCGAGCACCGTTTCCCGCACGTGCTGGTCGTAAGGCTTGCCTGTTAGTTTCTCGACGATGCGCCCCAGCACGCAGTAGCCGAAGTTCGAGTAGGCGTAGGAGGTGCCGGGATCGTTCTGCAACGGATGATCGCGCACGGTGCGGGCGATCAAGTCGGCGTGTCCCAGTTCCGGATGCTGGAACATGGGATCGTCCCGATCATTGCCCCAGCCGCCCGCAGTGTGGGTAAGCAGGTGATGCACCGTGACATCACCGACCTTCGGCGGGAGCTTTTTCCCGCCATCCACGGCCAGCAGCCCGTCGGGTACGAAGACCTTGGCGTCCGGCTTCAGCTTGCCCTGTTCAATGAGGCCGTAGATCGCGACGGAGGTGAGGGGCTTGGAGACGCTGGCGATGCGGAAGGTGTGCTCCGGCGTCAGCTTTTCCTGGCTGGTCTCGTCGGCAAAGCCATAGGCGCCACGGAAGACCATCTTCCCCTGGTGAGCGAATGCCACCGAGAGCCCCGGCACCGAGAACTCCTTCATGAACTTCTGGGCGAGCGCCTCAATCGCCTCTGCTTCCTTGCCCGCGGGATCGAGGGTCGGCACCGCCCAGGCCCGGGGAAAGGCAAGGGCAGGGAGTGTAAAAGCCAGTCGTTTCAGGCAGTTACGACGATCAATCGGAGGCATGGGAAGCGGGCGGAATCGGATCAAAACGGGCGCGTGTGCTGCTTTCTGTCAGGGTCCGTAATCCCACGAATCTAACTGACTTGGACTCAAGGCCGAATGAAACTTAATTTCTGCGATCCTTAAACCCCGGTTCATTTTGCACGATAGCTTTCCTTTATTCACATTCCTCCGTCACGGCCTGCGCATCGCCGCGGTCGTGTGCTTGGTCGCTCCTGCGGTCCAAGCCGCGACCTATCACGTGGATCCCGCGACGGGCAATATGTCCAACCCCGGCACCGCCAGCCAGCCGTGGAGCACCCTTGAGGCCGTTTTCACCGCCAATAAGACCTTCGCCGCCGGAGACGAAATCCTGCTCTACTCCGGCTATCACGGCGCGCCGATCGTGAAGGGGAACAATAGCGACTTCGTGAAGATCCGCCCTGCCGCGGGAGCCACGCCGAAGCTCAAGAACCTGATCGTCCGGTCCGGTTCGCGCTGGGACATCTCCGGCCTCGATATCTGTCCTGAGCACCAAGCCGCCGGTACCACCTACACCTCGGCCCCATTGGTCGAGATCGAGAGCTCGGCGAATTACATCACGATGCACGACTGCTTGACCCGCGGGGCACTGAGCACTTCGGGATGGAGCATCGACAACTGGAAGAACCTCGCCGGCCGCGGCATCCGCACCGCCGCGACCAACACGCTCTTGGAGAACAATCGCATCGAGGTGAGCAGCCACGCGCTCACCGTGCGCCGGACTGCTTCCTTCACCACCGTGCGGAAGAATACCATCAAGGGTTTCTCCTGCGATGGCATGCAGGCCCTGGCTGACGATTGCCTCTACGAAGGAAACACCATCACCGACGGCTACATTTTCGATAACGCCCACAATCACGATGACTTCTTCCAGAGCTGGTCGGTCGGCAGCGATGGCTTTACCTCCGGCGAAGGCACCATTGCCCGTGTCACGGTGAGAGGGAACCTGTTCATCAGCCGCACGGATCGCAATCAGCCTTATCCCACCGAACCGCAGGGCATCGGTCTCTTCGACGGCTACTATCAGGATTGGGTGATCGAGAACAACGTCATCGCGACCAATGCCGGTCACGGCATCGCGATCTACGGTGCCATCGACTGCAAGGTGGTGAACAACACCGTGATCGAGAATCCCTTCAATGCCCCGAGCTCGACCCGCCCCTGGATCAAGATCGCCGCGCACAAGACCCGCACCACGCCGTCTACTGGAAATCTGGTCCGCAACAACATCACTGCCAAGCCGGTCGATCCGGTCGCCGATAGTTCCACCGTGGACTACAACCAGACGACCACGTCCTACACGAGCTACTTCGCGGACTTCTCCAATTTCGACTTCAAGCTGAAGTCGACCTCGCCGGCGAAGGATGCAGGCACGACCGCCAGTGCGCCTCTGACCGACATTGCCGGGACCGTTCGCAGCGCACCCTATGATTTGGGTGCCTACGAATTCGGCGCTTCAAGTGGGGCTGCAGGAACGACCTACGCGTCCTGGCTCCAAGCGAACGGGCTGCCCGTGGATGGCTCCGGTCTTGGCGCGAAGACCGCCAATCCATCGAAGGACGGCGTCACCAATGAGATGAAGTTCGCGCTCGGCCTGCCGACCACGGTTCAAGGTCATGGCGGTCGCGTGACGACGGGAACCAGCATCGTATCCAACCAACGCTACCTGACGCTCACATTCATCTGTCCCGATCCCGCGCCGGAAGGGGTAAGCTACGAGGTGGAATCCGCGGCGAATCTTTCGGCCTGGTCCGCCACGAGTGTGACTGAAATGTCAAATACGGTGACCGGGGGGCTTAGAACCCGGATTTTCCGCGACACCGCCCCGATCGGCAGGGACGCGAAGCGTTTTATTCGTCTTGAAGCGACGGCCCCGTAGGTGGTGAATCCCGCCCGGTGCTTCCGGTCTCTATTCTTTATCAAGACGATGCGCTGGTCGCCATCGACAAGCCGGCCGGGATGATCGTCCATCCGGGCCGCGAGGCCGAGGGCCCCGAGTGGGTGGCCATGAAGCGCGTCCGCGACATGCTCGGTCGCCAAGTGCACACGGTTCACCGGTTGGATCGCCCGACTTCCGGCGTGCTTCTTTTTGCTCTCGATCTTGATACCTGCGCCCGGGTCCAGCAGTGCTTCGAAAAGCGTCTGGTGGAGAAAACCTACCTCGCGGTGGTGGAGGGGACCGCCCCGGAGCGATGGACCTGCGAGACGGCGCTGCATCGCGTGCCGGGAGAAGCCCCTCAATCGTGCAAAACCGACTTTGAACGAGTCGCCGTGGTTCCGGCCGGAAGCTTCGGACGATTACCCCAGCTCTCGCTTTCACTTCTCAAGGTCGCCCCACACACCGGCCGCTATCATCAGATCCGCCGGCATTTGTTGGAAGCCGGCCATCCGATCGTCGGCGACTTCCGCTATGCGGGTGCGGACCGGAGCATGGAGCTGGGCGAAGCTCTCGGCACCGGAACGCGGATGCTGCTCCAGGCGAGGTCGCTGCTGCTGCCACATCCCCACACGGGAGAAATGTTTGAGATCACCGCGCCCGCCGATGTGGACTTCCTCCGCTGCTTCCCGGCGATGGAACAGGAACTACGGCCAGTGCCGTAGTTCATTCAGTTGCCGAGGTAAACGCGCGAATCGTAATCGATCGAGACCTGTCCGTCCTGCTGGTGCTCATTGAACAACCGGCGGAGTTCCGCCAGCATTGACTCATGGCCCGGTCGCCCCGGAGCCGGCGTGTAGGAGGACGAAAGCAACCGGCCTTCCAATCCCTCGTAATCGAAGCGCTGGGAATTGGGAAAGGTGTGGACCTCGTAGCCACCGGGAAAGACCAGCTTCAGCGACTCCGGCCCGATATTCTCGTGGCGGATCTCGGCATAGTCGGTGCCAAACTTCCGCAGCATGGCTTCGTAGTCGCGAAGGAATGGTGTGGAGTCCAGGTGCCGTTCATTCCAGATCAGCGCGATTTTGCCGCCGGACTTGAGGATGCGGCGGAACTCCGCACGAGCTTCCGGGGTGTCGAACCAGTGATACGCCTGTGCCGAAACAATTAGATCAGCACCATGGTCCGCGAGCGTCGTCGCCTGCGCGCTGCCATCCACGCTGTGAAAGCGGGGATAACCGGCCAGCAAGCGCTCCGCAGCCTCGCGCATCGGCGGGTTTGGCTCCACGCCGTTCACCGCGTAGCCGGCTTTCAACAGCAGCTCCGAAAAGATGCCCGTGCCCGAGCCGATATCGGCGATCACGCTCTCCGGCGTCAGCTTGGCCTCCCGCTCTAACAGGGCGATCAGCTCCTGCGGATAGCTCGGTCGATAGCGGATGTAGTTCTCCACCCGGTTGGAGAAGCGCTGTTCCGGGGATTGCTGGCTCACGGTACGGTCAGTGCGTTTTCTTCCAGAGATACAACCAGCGCTCGGATACGATCTTGCCGGTGCTCTCATCGAGCAACTCGCAGGTCATATCCAGGTCGTTCACGTCCTTGCCCGGATCGAGCACGAAGAAGGCGCGCAGTACCTGTGGCATGTGGACGTCCTTGCTGCGGCCGAGACCGGCGGGCAGGGCATCCACATTGGCCATGCTCAGGTCGCTCAGGCCGACGTGGAGGATTTTCACGCCCGGCTGATTCACGGTGACCACGGGCTTGAACTTCGAAATATCATCCCACTTCGGATCGCCCACCTTCTGCTCGGGAGTCAGAGGCTTGGCGAAATCGATCGCGACCAGCACTTCATCCGGCTTCTGGACGGGATTGCCGAGGCGCGTGTCGCGCACCGTGAAGAGTCCGGATGGCGGGAGATCACGCATCCACTTCAGGCGATAGTGAAACTGGAAGGGCTTGCCCACTTCCGGTCCGGGCGTTGGCTCCCAGACGAGGATGACATTGTCATTCGTCTCATCCACGGTCGGCATTTCGATCAGGTGGATCTTTCCGTTGGAGAAGCCGGACACGGGCTCGACCTTCACGCTCGGGCGGTTGTGATAGGCGGCTTCCGGGTCCTGATAGGAGCTGAAGGAACGGTCGCGCTGGACGAGTGCCCACGAGCGCGGGTTTTCCATCGTGAAGACACAGTGGCGGAATTGTCCCTGTGTGTGCTCCAGCGGGCGGTAGTGGAGATTGCCGCTGCCGAGCTCCATCAGGAATCCATCGCTATCGTGCACCTCCGGACGGAAATCGTAGGGGCGGGGATGGGTGTTCTCGCCGAACCAGAACATGCTGGAGAACGGTGCCAGCCCGAGCTGTTTGACCGGCCGGCGGAGCGTGAGCTCGGCCTCGATGTCCATGACCGTCTCGACGCCCGGCGTCACCGTGAACTTGTAGGCGCCGGCCACGCTCTCGCCTTCTAACAAGGCGTGGGCGACCAGCGTGTTCGAATCCTTAGCGGGCTTCTCCAGGTAGAACTCGCGGAAGTCCGGAAACTCCTCCGGTACGCCCGGCAGGCCGCTATTGATGGAGAGTCCGCGGGCGGAGAGGCCGTAGGGGGCTTCCTTCGGAATGGCGCGGAAGTAGCTCGCACCGAGGAAGACGAGGAACTCGTCCATGTATTCCGGCGAGTTGAGGTGGGTCCGGGCTCGCCAGCCGGCATAGCCGGGAGGAGGTGGCGTGCCAGCCGGGATCGTGTTCTTCCCGTAGTCGAAGAGGTTCGTGTCGAAATCGAGATGCTTTGCCTGGCTATCGGCCACTTCAAAAACGGACACGGTCTTTTTCGCCGTCCATCCCGGGTGGAAGAAGTCGATGGAGAATGGCCCTTGGTCCCACCACAGCCCGGATTCCATCTTGAAGCGGATATCGCGGTGCTGGTCGTAGCTCAGGTTTGCCCAGAAGGCCGCCAAGTCATTGGGGCGCGGCTGATAGGGCTTTGCCGCCAGGTCACGGGCCTTTTCGCGGAGCAGGTCGAAGGTGAACACCTCGGCGTGTAAGGTGGGCATGGCGGAGACGCAAGCAGCGGCGGCGGCGATCAGGAGGCGGACGCGGGTCATTGGGGTGAAGCGTGGTCCGTCCCGGCGGCGGGAGCAAGGCAGGGATGCAGCAGCCGCCGACAATTGCGGCGGGGTGAGCTCTGGCCCTGGCGTTAGAATAGCCAAGGCTCGGACGGGCGACTGCCGGCAGCGGCCGGGCTCATCGGAGCGGAGGGCGGCATGAACCGGGGATTGTAGGTTTCAAGTCGCTCCAATTCTTCCTTCCAGAATTCAGACATGGCCGGTGACGAAGAGAGGGGCAGCTCGTCCAACAATGTGAACAGGGGGTCGACGTCGCCGCCCGCAAATCCGACGATCAGTTGCCAAGCCCGCTCCGGCTCGGAAGTCGGGAGGGTGAGGGAAAGCGGCACCGTCGATCGCGTTAGCCCATGGGGATAGGCATGCAGTGGCAGATCCGGGGTCACTGCCCGGTGGACATTCCGCACCAAAGAGCCGAACAGATGGCGAAAGGACGCTGGCAGCGGGCCGATGCCTTGCGGTTCGCGAAGCAACTGTAGCCGAAGCATCCCGCGGTGGGTCTCGCCCGCCAGCCACCACGGCGGACCAATCCAGACGCCCGCCCGGTTGAAAGGCGGGCGGCGTTCCAACAAAAGCTCCCGTTCTCGCTCGATGGCGTGCGCGGGCGAGTCGCAGAGTTCCCACTCGATCCGGCGAATCCCCGCCACCAGTCGCCGCGTGCGGCGCGGATGTCGGTCCAGCGTCACGTGCCGGTAACTCCCGACCCGAGCCCGCAGGTTCGCCGACTGGCCGATGTAGAGCAGGCGCTCCGCCTCGCCCGTGAAGAAATAGACGCCCGGGCTTTCCGGCAGTCCCGAGAAGAAGGCAGGGCCGAAACGCATCGTCAGGGGATCCTCCAGACGGAAGAGGATCCGCTGGTTGCCCCGGTGGCCCTGTGCTTGCTTCATCGCCCGGTCGACACGATGGACGGGTCTGCCTCCGGGCTCAAGCAAGAGGGCTAGAATTCCGGAAACTGATGCCGGATTGATGGGATAACTCCCTACTGGGTGACTGGGAGGATCTACGCATGCGGATCCCCTCTGTTAAGCGCTTATGAGAGGGGTCGTACGAAATTCACTTAGGAGGGGAAAATCGGCACATACTGAGATCCAAGAACATCGCCGGATGGAGACCTCCAAAACGTCGTAAGCTCTTGCATACAATTGCATTTCGCATAATATGCATGCGGGACAATGGGGCATTATGGCTTGTTAGCCCAACAGCTTGCGAATATAGGTCGATGACATGCGATTCGGATCTCACGATGCAGGCCGCGAGCGGTTGGAGAGTTTGAAGGCATCCGGCCTTTTGGGGGATGCGCATGGGATTGATTTCGACCGGGTGACCGAACTCGCGGCGAAGGCGGCGAATGTCCCGGTCTCTCTGGTGTCCCTGGTGGACCAGGACAGGCAGGTTTTCGCCGGTGCCTGTGGGCTTTCGGGCGCGCTGGCGGATTCGCGGCAGACCCCCATCGACTACTCCTTTTGCCAGCACACGGTGAACCTGCGGCAACCGCTGGTGATCCCGGACGCGCGGAAGAATCCACTGGTCGCGAAAAATCCGGCGATCAAGGAATTCGGCGTCGTGGCCTACCTTGGCTTTCCCGTCCTCGGGGCCGGACAGCATCTCTACGGGGCCGTCTGTGCGGTTGATACCGAACCCCGGCAGTGGCGGGAGGATGAGATCGAGATCATCCGCGGATTCACCTCGATCGTGTCCGCCTTGATCGATCAACACTTGGCCCGGCTCTATCAGAAGCTTTTGACGGACGTGCTGCTGCACGATCTGAAGGGACCCTTGGGTCGCATCCGCATGGCAGCGGACGTGTTTGTGGCGCGAGCCAGCGAACTGCCGCAGCCACTGGACACGCTGGCCCAGTCCCTGAAAGGGAATGCAGATCAGGCGTCCGCGATGGTCGCCTCGCTGCTCGGCAAGAGCCGCCAGACCGCCAAGTGCGATGATCTGCGAGCCACGGCGGAAGCAGCCGCGAGACAACTCCGCCCACGGGCTGAGGAAAAGGGCATCCAGATTCGGGTCGACGATCCGGGCACCGCGATTCCGCTGGAGCTTCCGGAGCGGGTGATGGCGCAGGTGCTGGAGCATCTGATCGGAAACTCGATCCGCTTCAGCAATGTCGGAGAGGTGCGCATCCGGATCAAACGGGTGGGCGAGGCTGCAATCATCGACGTGGAGGACGATGGCCCCGGCTTCCAGGCGATCGACTATCCCCGGATCTTCCAGCGCTATGCGCCGCTCAGCGCGAAGCCCTCGGGCGGCGAGGCTTCTGCCGGCTTGGGCCTTTCTATCGTGAAGAGCCTGCTGGAAAGCGAGGGCGGGACGATCGTCCTGCTCAGCCACCCCGGAGAGAGCGCCGTCTTCCGCATCACGGTGCCGGTGCGCCGGGCCGAATGACCTTCGCATGAGGTCAGAGTCGCCTCTTGTCGAATGGGGCTTCCGGTGGCAAGGATTCCCCTGATGAAGGCGAGGCACATGCTTGCGATGGTGGTGACGACGGTGCTGTCGGCGACGGCAGCAGTCGCCCAGGAGGAAAAGAAGGAAGCCGCACCGGCCGCCCAAGAGATCGCGATCGAGGGCAAGGACGGAAAGACCATCCAGGCGGAGGTTCTCTCAGCCGACGAGGACTCGGTGAAAATCCGTCGTGCCGATGGCAAGGAGTTCGATCTTCCATTCGCCCGGCTCAGCGACGCGGGCACGGCCGCGGTCAAGAAAGTCATCGCCGAGCGGGAAGCCGAGGTCGCCCGCCTGAAGGCCGAGGAAGAAGACGAGAAGAAGCCCGGCGTTCGTCCCAAGATCCCGGACGATCCGAAGACACCCGATGACCTCCCCGAGAAGTTCGTCGTCAAGAAGGGCCAGACCGTGATCGTCCGCTTCTCCCTGGCCGAAGACGGCTTGGCCCGCCCGAAGATCATCAAGGAAGTCCCCCAGGACCGCTCTTACATGCAGGTCGAGTTCAAGGACGGCGATCCTTTGACCGCCGCCCTCACCTCGACCTTCCCAAAGACGCTGAAACTCCGCTGCCTCGCCAAGAAAGCGGGCGAGACCACCTACAACGAGATCACCATCGTCCCCCTCAAGAGCGGCACTCCCAGCTTCGAGACTTGGTCGGATCCATACGAAGAACTCGTGTTCTTCGACTTTGTCTATCTTGAGTAATGCGGGTTTAATCGCGCCACGATTATCACGCCGACATGGAATCAACATCCGACAGGAGATTTCACCGTCTTCATGGGTGGTTCGTTGCGATGAGCCTGCTGGCTGGGATCGGGATTCAAGTTCAGCTGCTTCACGCAGCTGCGGACGATCACGCAGCAGCGGAGCAACTTGGGACAATGGAGCGGATATTCAAAAAGAATACCCCTCCAACCGGCATCACGGTCCGGACGAAGGAAGGGACTGAAAAGGATATCGTTGAGATGCTGCTACGGGGGATGGCACCGGACCAAGTCTCTGATCTACTAGGTAAGCCCGAAAAGGTATTTGTCCCTTCCGGAAGCTCCGGCCCCTCTAGCTTTCCGTCGGAATGGTCAGATGCGGATGAAGAGTGGTGGATTTACCCCAATCGCAAAACAAAGGATGGGCGGTACCTTCAGTTGCTTTTCGCAAACCGCTCCGGTGGGAAAAAGATTCTGTTCTCCGTTTGGCTGTGGCCGAGCGAAACGGACTCCCAACAACGCAGCGCTGGCCAACCCGCCACCGCTCCCCAGACGAAGTCAGAGGGCAAGGAGAAGCCTCAACCGCAATCGAAGCCTGCCCCGAGGTAGCGACTGACGAGTCCCAAGCGTTCGAATTCAGCGAGTGACCACGACCCTCAGGAACTTCGCCCGGGTCGTCTCGTTTTCATCATCGAAAACAAGGCTCACGGTTTCCGCTCCGTCTTCTTGGGGCGTGAGGGTTTCGATATAGTGGGTCCCCTGCATGGCCGGTTGCCAGTTCGACAAGCTATCACTGCTTTGCTCGATGGCGTAGGCGATTCCGGCAGCACCGCCGGCGGGGCGGCGGTAGGTGAGCGTGAATCCTTCCGGTCCCATCAGGACCTGTGGCCGGTGCTCGGCAGGGGAGCCGGACTTGGGATGGCTGCCGAAGGAATACTCCACGAGATTGACGAGCCCATCTCGATCGAAGTCGAACGAATCGCCCGCACTACCGGTATTGGAAATGGTGCCAAAGTGAGTGAGTCGCCAGTTTTCCAGTGGCGTAATCCCCACGCCGGAGAGCACCACATCGAAGACGCTTTCGTCGCGATCATTGCTCTCCACTCGCAAGGTGGTTTGACGAGTGCCCGCTGCCATGGGCTGCAGGGCTGCCGTGAAGGAGATCTGGCCTCCGATCGGAACAGTTGCGGGGAGCGTCCCGGCATTGAGCGCGAAGTCCGCAGTGTTTCCTCCGGACAACGCGATGGTGGCTACATTCAGATCGGCTGTACCAGTATTCCGGATCGTGAAGGTTCGGGGCGCACTGGAGGTGCCGATCAACTGATTGCCCATGCTGAGGGTGGCTTCGGTCAAGGCCAGGTTATGTGAGCCGCCTGCCGAGATGGCGCGCCCTCCCGACAGACTATCGGGCAGGCTACCTGTCGATTCACCCCACTGGACGATGGTACCGTCGGCCTTCAGCGCCACGGTCCGGTTGCCCCGCGATGCGATCGCTTTGACACCTGTCAGTCCGGCCGGAACCGTGGTCTGGCCGTTAGAATTGGAACCCCAGGCAACCACCGTCCCGTCGGTCTTCAGAGCCACTGTGTGCAATACTCCGGCCGCGACGGCTTGCACGCCGGTCAGGCCCGCGGGAATCGTCCGTTGACCTTGGGTATTGTCACCCCAGGCGGTCACGGTGCCATTGCTCCTGACGGCCACTGTGTGACGACCTCCAGCCGCGATCCCTGTGACGGAGGTCAATCCGCCCGGAACGGTCCGCTGGCCATACTGATTGTCTCCCCATGCAACGACCGTTCCGTCCTCTTTCAACGCGACCGTGTGATAGGAGCCCGCCACGATAGCCCGCACGCTCGTGGCCGCAGCGGAGACGGTGCTTTGCCCATACTGGTTGTCACCCCATGCGACGACTGTACCATTGGTCTTGAGCGCGACCGTATGCCTTTCGCCAGCGGCGATTCCTTTGACCGCCGTGAGTCCTGCAGGGATGGTCCGCTGGCCATAGGAATTGTCACCCCAAGCCGCCACCGTTTCATCGCTCTTGATCACTACGGTGTGATTCGCCCCGGCCGCGACTGCTTTGACCGTGTGGAGGCCTGTGGTCGGCGGGAACTGCCCATACAAATTCACACCCCATGACCGCACATTCCCGATCGTCAGCTCCGTGCCGCTGCCATGTTCCACGACGATCTCCGGCGTGGTCCCGGTGCCCTGTAGGTTGATCTCGAACGGACTCTCATCGTCATCACTGCTCGTGAGCGAAAGGATCGCATTACGCGCTCCGGCACTAGTCGCCGAGAATCTCACGATCACCGAAGTGGACGCCCCAGGCAGAAGCGTCGTGGCGGGCGGGGAGACGATGCTGAAATCCGTGGCATGAGTTCCGGACAGTGTGGGCGCGATATTGGTGAGCAGGCCATAGCCTGAATTCACCAGCGTGAAGGTCAGTTCAGTAGAGCTTTCGGCGACGACGCTATTCGCAAAGGAGCGGATGCCGGAATTGTCGCTGAGTTCGTTGGCGGGATCGGTTCCACTTCCGGCAAACACACCGAGCTCCGGCAGGGCCGAACCGGAAAGGGCGAGGTCGAAGTTCGCTTCGTCGGGGTCGTTGCTCTGGACACGCAGCGTGGAGTAGCGGATGCCAGTAGCGCCGGGGGTGAAGGTCACGGAGACGGTGGCCTCTGCGCCGGGGGCGAGAGTGCCGGGGATGCCACTTGGGGTCACTTGGAAGTCGCTGGCATTTCCACCGGTGGCACTCACTCCGGTCAGCACCAGATTGGCGACGCCGGTATTGCGGATCGTGAAGGTTTTCAACGGGCTCGTGGTGCCTAACAACTGGCTGCCGAAGTCCACGGCGGAATCCACCAGAGCGACCATGTGATAGTCACCGGGCGCGATGGCCCGGACACCTTTTAAGTCCTCGGGCATGACCAGCGGTTCGACAGGATTGCTACCCCACCTGAGAATCCTGCCGTCGTTGGTCACGGCGAATGTCTGGTAGCCGATTGCGGCGATCGCCTTGATGCCGGTAAGTCCCGCGGGAATGCTCGTCTGGCCGCGCCCGTTGTAGCCCCATGCGACGATCGTTCCATCGCTGCGAAGCGCCACGGAGTGCCCCAAGCCAGCGGCCACGGCCTGAACGCCGGTGAGGCCAGCCGGGACATTCAACTCGCCGGAGTAGTTCTGACCCCAGGCAACCACCGTGCCGTCGGTCTTCAATGCAAGCACGTGGGAGTAGCCTGCAGCTACCTCCTTTACTCCAGACAGGCCCACCGGAACCGGCGCACCACCGGTTCCATAGTAACCCCACACAGCGACCGTGCCGTTGGATTTCACCACCGCCGTCCCATCGGACCCTGTCGACACAAATGCCAGAGGGCCGAGATCGACGGGTATATCTCCCAGGGTAGAGGGATCGCCCCACGCGACCAGCGAGCTGTCATTCTTCAGCAATAAATTATGACCTCCACCTGAGGCGATGGCCTTGACCCCGCTGAGGCCGGCTGTGGGAGGGGTGGACCTGTTGTGCAGGTTGTATCCCCAGCCAATCGCCCGGCCGCCAGTGGTCAGGGCCATGCTGTGCTGGGTGCCTGCGGCAATCGCCTTGATCCCGGTATTCGGAGAGAGGGGGATGGATGTCTGGCCGTCGGTATTGCGCCCCCATGCCATGACCTTGGCCGTTTCCAAAGGCACTCCGGGAGTCTGCTCGACCGTGATGTCGGCATAACCCCGGGTACCGGTCAGGGCGATCTCGAACGAACCCTCGAGGGGATCGTTGTTAGCGATCTTTAGCAAGGCGGTGCGAGTGTCACCTGAACCCGGAGTGGCGTGACAGGTGAAGGAAACAGCGAAGCTGGTCTGTCCTCCCGGCGGGACCGGGGAGGTCATGCCGCTGACATTGACGGCGAAGTCGGCAGCATCAGGGCCACTCACATTGAAACCAGTGAGGTCGAGAGGCTGATCTCCCGTATTGCGGATGACGAAAGTACGTAGCGGGCTCGTGGTGCCAAGGGCTTGGTTACTGAAGACCACTTCCGAGTTCACGACCGCCGCATTGCATTCGCCACCAGCGGCAATCGAACGGATCCCGCGCAACGGATTCACGAGGGCAGGTTGGTTTGACACGGTTCCACCCCAGGTGGAAAGAGTGCCATCTTGCCTGAGTGCCAGACTGTGCGTCTCGCCCGCGTCCACCGCGATGAACCGGTCCAGGCTGGGAGGCACCGTCACCTTGTAGTAGACGTCATTGCCCCACGCCGCGACCGAGCCGTCACTGCGGATCGCCATCGTATGGTCATCCGCCGCGATGGCTTGGATGCCAGTTGTCCCGGCGGGGAAGCTCGCCTGACTGCCACTGGTATCGCCCCAACCCACGAGCGTCCCATCGGTCTTCAGCGCCACGGAGTGATCGTATCCGGCTGCGACCGCCCGGACGCCGGAAAGTCCGGTGGGAATGACGGATTTGGAGAAACGGTTGTTGCCCCATGCCACCACCGTCCCGTCGGTCTTCAGCGCCAGCGTGTGGTTGTGGCCGGCGGAGATCGCTTGGACTCCCGTGAGGCCGGGAGGCACAGTTGTCTGACCGTCAGAATTATAACCCCAGGCAACAACAGTGCCGTCCGCCTTGAGGGCCACGCAGTGGGTTCCTCCGGCCGAAATCGCGGTCACGTCCTGAAGCCCGGCGGGCGGAGTGAAAATGCCGGAAGAATTGCTACCCCAGACGACCACAGTGCCATCGCTTTTCAGGGCCAGGGCGCTGGTCCTGCCAAGATCGACCTGGCGTATCCCGGATAGTCCGGCGGGGACCACCGTCTGGTTCCACTCCGTGTCTCCCCACACCCTCACCGTCCCGGTCTCCAAGGGAGTGCCATCGGCAGCTTCAATGACGATATCACTCGCCGCATTCGCGCAGGCCAAGGATGTCCACCAAATGAGAATCGCAGCACAGGAGAGCCGGATGCCGGGGGAGCGATCTGCGTGTCGAATCATGGATCGCGCTCTTTCTCCAAAGTCTCGCCACTTGAGAAGTACATTTGTCTAACAGGGCTGCCAATTTTGATATCTAGTCGGGTGACTCGAGGCGGGGATAGGGAAGCCTGATTCGCGCCGACTGGAGAGCGGCTTTCAATTTCATCCACTCTTCACCGTCAGCTTCAGCGATTCACTGGCGATGGATGGCCGATCTCGATAATCCCCGTTCCATCAGATTTCGGTCAATGTCCCGCAAGTTCCGCCTCTTCCTGTTCCCCTCTCCGATCCTGCCGTTGATTCTGGCAGTGTCATGTTGCTCAAATCCAGGGTGCGAGAATGAGGTCCGCGAGCAGTTGGTTTCACCAGACGGGGTCAACAAGGTGGTGATTTTCAGCCGCAATTGTGGAGCGACGACCGATTTCAACTGTCAGGCGAGCATTTTGCCGGTCAGCAAGCCGCTGCCAAATGACGTGGGTAATGCCTTCATTTTTGACAAGGGAGAGGCGAAGGTTGTTTGGCGGGACTCGAAGACGCTTTCGGTATCCGCCGATAGCTCCGCCCGGAGTTTCAAGCGGGAAGAGGTGCTTCAAGGGGTCGAGCTCAAATACTCAATCGTGGCGGACGAACCGGCTTCCGGGAAAGTGCAGGCCATCGGTGAGTCCGGATGACACGAGGTTTCGGGTGCCAACCCTGCCTCCCGTTCATCCTTGCAAGGCTTGGCACGGCGGGCGCTTCATGGGTCCTACCTCATGGCCATCCGCGTTGGACTTCATCACGTCACTGAATACCGCTACGACCGCGAGGTCAATCTGTCGCCTCACGTGATCCGGTTGCGGCCCTGCGTCCACTCGCGGACGCCGGTGCTGGCCTACTCGCTGAACATCCAGCCGGCGAATCACTTCGTCAATTGGCAGCAGGACCCCTTTGGCAACTGGGCGGCGCGGGTCGTATTCCCGGAGAAAACCCGGAATTTCCGGATCGAGGTCGATCTGGTGGCTGACCTGACGGTCATCAACCCCTTCGATTTCTTCCTGGAGGAGTATGCCGAAAATTGGCCCTTCGACTACCCGCCCGCGCTGAAGCACGAGCTCTCGCCCTACCTGAAGATCCGCGAGCGCGGACCGCGGATGATGGAGTGGCTGGGCGGCATCTCGCGGGAGAAGCGCCGGACGATCGATTTCCTGGTGGACGTGAACACCCGCGTGAACCAGTCGCTGGGTTATGGGATCCGCTTGGAGGCGGGCGTGCAAAATTGCGAGGAGACCTTCGAGGCCGGGACAGGGTCCTGCCGGGATTTCGCCTATCTGCTGGTGCAGGCGCTGCGGCATCTGGGGCTGGCGGCGCGATTTGTTTCCGGATATTCGGTTCAGCTCAAGCCGGACGAGAAACCGCTGGAAGGCCCGGCCGGGGTGGCGGAGGACGTGACCGACCTGCATGCGTGGGCGGAGGTCTATATCCCGGGCGCGGGCTGGGTGGGGCTGGATGCGACCTCAGGGCTTTTCGCAGGGGAGGGGCATATCCCGCTTGCCTGCACACCGGAGCCGGCAAGTGCGGCGCCGGTGGTCGGCGGGGTTGATCCTTGCGAAAGCGAGTTCCTGTGGGCGAATGAGGTGACCCGCGTGCATGAGGACCCACGGGTGACGAAGCCCTACTCGGATACGGAGTGGGCTGCAGTTGACGCGCTGGGCGGGAAGGTGGACGAGTTGTTAGAAGCGGGCGACGTGGCGCTGACGATGGGCGGCGAGCCGACCTTCGTGTCGATCGATGACATGGAGGGCGCGGAGTGGAATTTCACCGCGGACAGCCCGGCAAAGCGGAAGCTGGCGCTAAGCCTCTTGAATCGGCTGAAGGATGCCTTCGGCACCGGGGGACTGCTTCACTATGGCGAGGGCAAGTGGTATCCGGGCGAGCCATTGCCGCGCTGGGCCTACACCGTGATCTGGCGGAAGGACGAGCAGCCGCTCTGGAAGGATGAGAAACTTCTGGCCGATCCGAACTCGGACCTCGGCCACGGGATCGAGGATGCACGGCGCTTTTCAGCGATGGTGACCGATGAGCTCGGCTGCCAGCAGGCGCACGTCATCGCGGGCTTTGAAGACGTCTTCTACTACGCGTGGAAAGAAAGCACGCTGCCCCCGAACGTGGATCCCTATTCGGCGGATCTGGACGACCCGCTGGAGCGGCGCTATCTGGCGAATCTGTTAGACCGCGGACTTTCGAAGCCGACCGGCTTTGTTTTGCCGGTGGAGTGGGATCCCGAGGCGAATGCGTGGAAGAGCAATCTGTGGACCTTCCGCCGCGGGCGGATGTCGCTGATTCCAGGCGGTTCGCCGATGGGTTTCCGGCTGCCACTCGATTCGCTGCCGATGGCAAGCGAGGAAGTCCGGGCGCGACAAGCGGCGGCACTGGAGGCTTCGCCACTCGAGAAGACAGGCGTTCTCCCCGCCCACGGGGCAATCCTGCCGGCGGGACGGACGTTGCAGACCGGCGTTGGCTTCAAGCCCGCTCCTCCTGCGGCGGCCGATGGCGGTGAACTCACCTCCACGACCGCCATCTGCGTGGAGCCTAGGAACGGCAAGCTTCACGTCTTCTTCCCGCCGGTCACTCATCTCGAGCACTACCTGTCCTTGTTAGAGGCGGTGGAGAATGCGGCGACGCGGCTGAAGCTGCCGGTGATCATCGAGGGCTACGAGATGCCGTGGGACCAACGCGTCGAGCGGATCAAGGTGACTCCCGACCCCGGCGTGATCGAGGTGAACGTTCATCCCGTAACGAACTGGCGGGATCTGGTGGAGAACACCACGACGCTCTACGAAGCAGCGCGGGTATCGCGTCTCGGCACGGAGAAGTTCATGCTAGACGGTCGCCACACCGGCACCGGTGGCGGCAACCACGTCACCCTCGGCGGCGCGACTCCAGACCGCAGCCCCTTCCTCCGCAAGCCCGGCGTGCTGCGCAGCTTGATCACCTTCTGGCAGCACCATCCGGCGCTGTCGTATCTCTTCTCCGGACTTTTCCTTGGCCCGACCAGCCAAGCACCGCGTGTCGATGAAGGACGCGACGACCGCTTGTTCGAGTTGGACATCGCCTTCGACCAGCTTCCCGAAAATGGCGATCCCCCGTGGCTGGTGGACCGCATCCTGCGGAACATGCTGACCGATCTAACAGGCAATACGCACCGCGCCGAGTTCTGCATCGACAAGCTCTACGCCCCGGGCTCTGCGAGCGGGAGGTTGGGTATCCTGGAGCTGCGCGCCTTCGAGATGCCTCCGCATCCACGCATGAGCTTGGTGCAGATGCTTCTGGTGCGGTCGCTGGTCGCGTGGTTCTGGAACGAGCCGTATCATAAGAAGATGGTCCGCTGGGGCACCGAACTTCACGACCGTTTCATGCTGCCACACTTCATCCGCGAGGACATGAAGGACGTGGCGCTGGGGCTGAAGAATGCGGGCATTCCGTTCCAAGCCGCGTGGCTGGAGCCATTCCATGAGTTCCGCTTTCCCGTCTATGGCCGAGTGGTTCACAGTGGAGTGGAGATCGAGATCCGCGCAGCGTTGGAGCCATGGCATGTCCTCGGTGAGGAGAGCTCGGCTCAAGGCACGGCGCGCTATGTCGACTCGTCGGTGGAGCGCATTCAGGTGAAGGTGCGCGGCGCCGTGGAAGGCCGGCATGTGCTGGTCTGCAACGGCCGCCGGATTCCGCTGATCGCGACCGGGAGGAAAGGGGAATACGTCGCCGGCGTCCGCTACAAGGCATGGGACCCATGGTCGGCCATGCACCCGACCATCGGCGTGCACACGCCTCTGACCTTCGATGTGGTGGACACCTGGAACAAGCGATCGCTCGGCGGCTGCGTGTATCACGTGCTGCACCCGGGCGGCCGCAGCTACGAAACTTTCCCGGTGAATGCCTACGAGGCCGAGTCGCGCCGCGTGAGCCGCTTCTGGCAGCATGGCCACACGCCCGGAACCATCGAGCCGGCCTCGACGGGCGGCTACGGCTTTCACCGCGTGGAGGATCGCGCAGGCGGGCCGGTGGTCAGCTACGTCGAGGTCCCGCCGGAAGATCCGGGGATGGAATTCCCCGTCACGCTCGACCTGCGAATGGGAGGCTGAAAAAGGCCTGCGAAATTTCCGCGAAAGATTTCCCCGCATTCGGGTAATTTCCTGCGGAGATGTCCGCCGAACCGCATAGCGCCGAGGAAAGAATCGTGGGCCTGATCGCCCGGCACCAGCCGGAGATCCACCGCTACGTGCTCTCCCTGCTTCCCGACCGGATGCTGGCCGATGATGTGGTGCAGGAGACCAACCTGGTCCTGTGGCGAAAGGCGGCGGAGTACGATCCCGTCCAGCCTTTCCTCCCCTGGGCGCTGACCATCGCGTGGTATCAGGTGAAGGCCGCACGCCGAGATTCCGGCCGCGACCGCCATGTCTTCGATGATTCGCTGGTGGAGATCCTGGCGGCAGAGCATCGCGAATCCGACGGCAGGGAGGCGGAGCTCGATGCGGCATTGGAGAAATGCCTCGGCGAACTTTCTGAAAGCAACCGGGGGCTGATCCTCGCCCGCTACACGCCGGGTGCCTCCGTGCAAGACCTCGCGGCCGAGCGGAAGCAGACGCCGACTGCCCTTTCGCTCACCCTAATGCGGATCCGCAAGGCGCTGGAAACCTGCATCGAACGCAAACTCGCCACGCCATGAAGGAAGACCGGCTTGATCTGCTGTTGAATGCGCTTTTCGAGGAAAGCCTCGGTGAGGACGAGCGTGCCGAGTTGAATGCCTTGCTGGCCTCCGCCCCGCAATCGCGAGGCCGCTATCGCCGGGTCGCAGCGATTCACTCGGCATTGGCGCGGAAGGCTGCGTCGCCATCGTTTTTTGAAGCACCTGCCGCCGCCGGGTCGAAGGTGACCGCCTTCCCGAAGCGCCGGTTGGCGATCGCTGCGGTAGCAGCCGTGGCGATGCTGGCGGCAGGGATCTCGATCATGCTCCTTCAGTCGCGTGGACCGGTGGCGAATGTCTTGGAAACCCAGAGCGTCGCTTGGGCGGAAGGCTCGGCGGCCCCCTCGTCAGGTCGCCTGCCGGTGGCCGTGCCACTGGAGTTCACGCGCGGATTCGTGCGACTCGGATTTCCCAGCGGCGCAAATGTCACTCTCGAAGCACCTTGCCGTTTCCGCCTCGATGAAAAGGAAGCGCTTTCAGTGCTCCATGGACGGGCATCCGTCCACACACCGCATGGTGCGGAGGGCTTCCGCATCGACACCCCTGGCGGACGCTTTGTCGATCTTGGCACCGAGTTCGGCCTGGCAGTGGGCAGCGACGGCAGCACGCCGGTGGTACTCACCGAAGTTTTCAAGGGCGAGGTGAACATCGAGGCGACGAACACCCGCCTGACCATCGGCGAAAGCCGGGCGCTGGTGCGCGAGGAAGGGAAGCCGAAGCTGCTCGCCGCGCTGGACGAGTCGCCGGTGATGCTGGTGAACCACCTCGAAGGCTTGCCCGGATCCGCTTCGACCGAAGGCAATCTCGCGCTCGGCAAGCCGGTCTTCAGCCCGGGTTACTGCACCCGTCCGCATGGATCGGTCTTCCCGCCGGACAATCTCACCGATGGCCGCTTGAATGACAGCGGTGTGCCCGGTGATTGGTCCTTCTGGCTCGCTCCGGATGGTGAGAGCGGTGAGTTCACCGTGGACTTGTTGCAGTCGGAGACGATCGGCCGGGTCTCCCTGCAGAATACGAACAATCGCGGCAACGATGACCGTGGCACGGAGAGCTTCGTCCTGCTCGGGTCACTCGACAATAAGACCTTCTTCCCGCTGACCGATGGAAAACTGCCGCGCATCACCGATGGCAAAGGGAGCGAGTTTCCCTTCATCGACTTCAGCTTCGCGCCCGTCGAGTCCCGCTATGTGAAGCTGGTGGTGACGAGCCACTATCGCCACCCCAAGCGCCCCATCGATCATCCGTGCCAAGGTGGCGGGCTGAATGAAATCCGGATTTTCGCTGAATGATTGCCAAAGCCCATCTTGGAACGCTTCTGGCGTTCGCGTTGCCCGTTCAGGCGGAGGTCGATTTCGCCAGCCAAGTGAGACCGGTCCTGAACTCCCACTGCACCGCCTGCCACGGCGGAGTGAAGGAAGCAGGCGAGGTCTCGTTCATTTATCGCGACAAGGCACTCGGAAAGGGGAAGTCCGGCAAGCAGATCATCGTCCCGGGTGATCCCGCAGCCTCGGAGGCGATGGTGCGCGTGCTTTCAACCGATCCCGATGAGGTCATGCCGAAGCCCGAGCATGGTCCGCGACTGGCAGACGGTGAGATCGCTACGCTGCGCCAGTGGATCAAGGAAGGCGCGAAGTGGGGCGAGCATTGGTCATTCGTCGCACCGGAGAAGCACACGGCACCGGCGGTGAAAGACACGGCGTGGCCCCGCAACGACATCGACCGCTTCCTGCTCGCGAGGATGGAGAGAGAAGGACTGAAGCCGTCGAAGGAGGCGGACAAGGCAGCTTTGCTGCGGCGGGTCTCGCTGGATCTAACAGGACTACCGCCATCGATCGCGGAACTGGATGCCTATCTCGCCGACAATTCGCCCGACGCCTACAACAAGCAGGTGACGCGCCTGTTAGCCTCGCCGCGCTTTGGCGAACGCTGGGCCAGCGTGTGGATGGATCTGGCCCGCTACGCGGACTCGGAGGGCCTCGGCCTCGATAGCAGGCGCGATGTCTGGAAATACCGCGACTGGCTGATCGGGGCCTTCAATCGCGACGAGCCTTACGATCAATTCACCATCGAGCAACTCGCAGGCGATCTGCTTCCGAACGCAACCCTCGACCAGCGGATCGCCACCACCTTTCACCGGCTCACCCAGGCAAACAACGAAGGCGGCACGGATGACGAAGAGTTCCGCGTGGTCGCCACCATGGACCGGGTCGCCACGACCTGGGAAGTCTGGCAAGGCGTCACCATGGGCTGCGTGCAATGCCACAGCCATCCCTACGACCCAATCCGCCACGACGAGTATTATCGCTTCATGGCCTACTTCAATCAGGCCGTGGACAATGACGTGCCGGAGAATCATCCGGTGCTGCGCGTGCCGCTCGATAACGCCCGCTACGCGGAGGCCGGCAGCTTGCAGGACAAGATCGGCCGATTGGAAGAGCAGATCCACGAGCGACGAAACTCCGTCGCTTCTCATTCGGCGTGGGTGAATCCGACCGGTATGACAGGCAGCAGCCAGAGGGCAAAGCTGGAGATGGTGAAGCACGATGGCGTGGAAGAGTTCCGCACCATTGGCAACGTCGCCGCCGGCGCCGTGCATACCCTCGACATTCCGAAGCCCGTGGAGCTTCGGAAACTCACTGCATTCCGTGTGGAGATCCGTCCGGTCGATGAGGCCAAGGCGATCCACACCCCGGAGTGGGGAGCGATGATCCGGAAGTTCGAGCTGCAACTCGTCGGCGCCGATGGCAAGGCAACGACGGTTCCCTTGGCTGAGGTCATCGCGGACGAGGCTCATCCGGAGTTTGATCCGAATCTCTCAATCAAGGGGTCGAACCGTGGCTGGGGACAATACACCAAGATCTTCCAGCCCCGGCACGCGATCGTCACTTTGAAGGAACCGCTGGAGATCCCGGCTGGAGCCACGCTGCGGGTAATCCTCAACCATGCCACCGATTCGGCGGGAGGGGCCTATCCGCTGATCGCGAAGCGAGGACGCATCGCACTGACCGATGACCCCGAGTGGACCAAGCCCGACGCCGAGGTCGAGGCGATGAAGAAGGAACTGTCAGATGCCCGGAAGACGCTCGCAGCCATCCCATCCACGACCACGCCGGTGATGCGCGATCTGCCGACCGACCTGGCGCGGCAGACTCGCGAATTCATCCGCGGGAACTGGATCGACAAGGGCCAAGTCATCGACAAGCCCGGCACGCCCGCGATCTTTCCGCCGATGCCCGAGGGCAAGACCCCGGACCGTCTTGCCATGGCGCAATGGATTGCCTCACCGCGCAATCCCCTGACAGCGCGCGTGGCCGTGAACCGCTTCTGGCTGGAGCTGTTCGGCACCGGCATCGTTCCCACGCCCGAGGATTTTGGCTCGGCGGGCGAGAAGCCAACCCATCCCGAACTGCTGGATACCTTGGCCGTGCGTTTCGAGACCGACATGAAGTGGAGCATCAAGACGCTGCTGCGTGAATTGGTGAGCACGGCTGCGTATCGGCAGGATGCGACGATTTCCCCGGAAATGGCGGAAAAGGACGCAGGCAACCGCCTCCTCGCACGCGGCCCTCGCCAGCGCCTGACCGGCGAGATGGCCCGGGACAACGCGCTGGCCGTGGCAGGCTTGATCGCCAATCGCGACGGCGGCCCGCCGACCAATCCACCGCTGCCGGCCGGAGTATGGAAGCCCTTCGACTCCGGCGACAAATGGATGACGCCCGCCGAAGGAGATCCCGGCCGCTACAGCCGATCCGTGTATGTCTACTGGAAGCGTAGTATTCCGTATCCTACGTTGGCCACCTTTGATGCGCCAACCCGCGAGATGTGCTCGAAGCGGCGCATCCTTTCCAACACGCCCCTGCAAGCGCTGGCGGTGCTGAATGACCCGGCTTTCGAGGAATGCGCGAAGGGCCTGGCGCGACAAATGAAATACAAAGCCGATGGCGACGTGGATACACGGCTGTCGCTCGGCTACCGCACCGCCACCTCACGGGCCATCACCCCGGACCGGCTCGCCGAACTCCGGACGCTCTTCCAGAAGCTCGAAAAAGACTACGCCGCAAATCCCAAGCTCATGGAAGGGATGGCCGGCACACCCGATGGCGCAGCCTACACCGTGGTTGCCTCGGTATTGCTCAATCTCGATGAAGCCTTGATTCGCTGAACCGCCATGTTTCCCGACCTCCAGACTGAAAAGCTCCGGCACATCACGCGCCGCCGGTTCCTTCGCGATTGTCCGGGCGGTATCGGAGGCCTGTGGCTCGCAGCCCAAGGTCTCGCAGGTGCCGCGGGGAAACTGAAGATCAGCCACGATCCCTCGGCACCGCTTGCACCATTGCTGCCATCGTTCGCGCCGAAGGCGAAGCGGATCATCTACCTCCACATGGACGGCGCTCCGAGCCAGCTCGAGCTGTTCGAATACAAGCCGGTGCTCGCGAAATACAATGGCAAGGAGTGCCCGAAGGAATACCTGGAAGGCCAGCGCTTCGCCTTCATCCAAGGCGTGCCGAAGATGCTCGGCCCGCAGTTCGAGTTCAAGCAACACGGCCAGTGCGGCGCATGGGTCTCCGATCGCCTGCCAGAGCTGTCGAAGCACGTCGACAAGCTATGCTTCATCCGCACGATGCAGACGGACCAGTTCAATCACGGCCCGGCCCAGTTGCTCCTGCACACCGGCAATCAAAACCTCGGCTATCCCGCCATGGGCTCATGGCTCACCTGGGGCCTCGGCACGGACAACCAGAACTTGCCCGGCTTCATGGTGTTGATCTCCGGCGGTCGCTTCCCGCGCGCCGGAGCCTCGCTCTGGGGTAGCGGCTTCCTGCCATCCGTCTATCAGGGCGTGCAGTGCCGCTCTGCCGGCGATCCGATTCTCAATACCACCAATCCAGCAGGCGTGAGCCGCGATGTCCGGCGCGCCGCACTCGACACGCTGGCGAAGCTCAACACCAAGGCTCACGAGGATTTCGGCGATCCCGAGACCATCACCCGCATCGCCCAATACGAGATGGCCTATCGCATGCAGGTATCCGTCCCGGAGGTAATGAGCATCGAGGACGAGCCCGCCCACATCCACGAGATGTATGGCACCTCGCCGGGCAAGGATTCCTTCGCTAACAATTGCCTGCTCGCCCGTCGTCTCGCCGAGTCAGGCGTGCGCTTCATCCAGCTCTTCGATTGGGGCTGGGACTCCCACGGCTCGAATGCTTCCGAGGCCCTCAACGACGGCTTCGTGAAGAAGTGCAACGACATCGACAAGCCAATCGCCGCACTGCTCACCGATCTGGAACAGCGCGGCATGCTAGAAGACACCCTAGTCGTGTGGGGCGGCGAATTCGGCCGCACGCCGATGCAGGAAAACCGCGGTGGCGGTGATGGCAATCGCTTCACCGGCCGCGATCACAATCCGAACGCCTTCACCATCTGGATGGCCGGTGCGGGAGTGAAGCCAGGCTTCAGCTTCGGCGAGACCGATGAGATGGGCTACCACGTTGCCTCCGATCCCGTGCACCTCCGCGATTTCCACGCGACGCTGCTGCACCTCTTCGGCTTCGAGCACCAGCGACTGGCGTTCCCGTTCCAAGGACTGGACCAGAAGCTAACTGGGGTGAAGCCTGCGAAGGTGGTGAAGGGGATTCTCGCTTAGTTGGCGGGTGAAGAAAAATTTCTTCTCCCGCGAGGGGTGATCGGCCCGGCGTGCGTTGACCGGGTGAAATGATCAAATCCGCCCTCCTCGCGCTTCTGGTTCTCGTCGCTCCTGCCTTCGCGGAAGAGAGGCCATTGAAGATCGCCACCGTGGACATGCAGCAGATCTTCAAGAGCTATCACCGCACCGAAGCAGCCCAGAAGGACTACAACGTTGAGATCGCCCGGATCCAGAAGCAGGACGGCGAGCGCCTTTCCGGGATCCGGGACATCGGGGCGCAGTTGGAGAAGCTCGTCAAACAACTGGACGATCCCACCGTCGCGGAATCCAAGAAGGTCGAGCTTCAGCGGCAAGCGACCGACCGCAAACAAGAGGGCCTTGCCCTGGAGCGAGAACGCCGGGACTTCATCGAAAGACAGCGCACCCAGGTCAACGAGCGAATGGTCCAAGTGATGAAGGGGCTGTTGGCCGAGATCCGCAAGCAACTCGATGAGATCTCCAGGGCGGAGGACTATGACTACGTGTTCGATTCCTCCGGGGTCAGCGCCTCTCAGGTGCCCTTCGTGCTCTCGTCCAGGGAAAGCGGCGATTTGACGGAGATGGTTTTGACGAAACTCAACGCGGGTGCCGCTAAGGAAGAGGCCGAACCGGCGTCGAAGTGATTGAATGGAAGACGACCTCCCCAAGCTGACGCGTGGATTGGTGCGCTGCGAGGATGCCGCGTGGCGGGACTTCCATGCCCGCTTCTATCCACGGTTGAAGGCTCAGGTGGTGGCTCGCGGTATCCCGGAATGTGAGTCGGCAGAAGTGGTGCAGCGCGTTTACCTGCGGGTGCTCCGGCATGCGAAGGTCTTCCTGGCCCATGAGGATTTCGATGCATGGCTGTCCTGTCTGACGCGGTGCGAGGTCATCGATTCAAGTCGTCGCGATCGGCGGCGGAGCTGGCTGGGCGAGCGCTATCAGCAGTGGCAGGAGCTGCGGCGACCGGCTGTCGATGGAGAGGGAAGTGATCTTGAGGCGGCACTGGCTCAACTGGAGGAAACCGACCGGTCGATGCTGGTGAGGCACTACGTGGAAGGCTGGTCGCAGGAAGACCTGGCCCGCGAGCAAGCGACCACCGTCAAGGCTGTGGAGTCAAAGCTCGCCCGTCTGCGGAAGCGTCTAAGAGGACTGCTGGAAAACCCTGATGTCTGCTAGAAGATGAATGCCATCGATTCAAAGGAGCATGAGGTGCTGGAGCGCACGCTGGGGGAGGTCCGGCGGGTGCGTCGCCATCGGGCGGCGCGCAGGATGGCGGTAATGCCTCTGCTAATGATGCTCGGAGCCGGCTGGTTTGCACTAACTCGTGGTCCGGCACCGGCTCCGCCCGTGATGACGGAGGCTCCACAGGCAGCCCACACCGCAGGGGAGTCGCTGACCGTGGTCGAGTGGAAGGACGGCATGCCCTCACTGGTCGAATATTCGGGAAAGGACCTCGGGAAACTGGAACTCGCCTTCAGCTTGGAGCCCGTCGTCACGTTTCCAGAAGAGCTCTGGTAAGAAGGAGGATTGCAAAGCTCATCGCCACGGCTAGACCCGGCGCGTGAACGTCATCCTGGCATCAGCTTCCCCGCGGCGGAGAGAACTTCTGTCTGCGACCGGCATGCATTTCGAAGTCGTGACCTCGCCCGCGGAAGAGATCCATGACGCCGCCATTCCACTCGACGAACTGTGCGAGAAAAACGCCGAGCTCAAGGCGCTGGCCGTGGCGGTCGATCATCCAGACGCCGCAGTGATCGGAGCCGACACGCTGGTGTGGATCGAGGGCGAACCGCTGGGCAAGCCAAAGGATCTCGACGAGGCGCGGGCCATGCTACGGAAACTCAGCGGTCGGCCTCACACCGTGTGCACCGGTGTTTGCGTGGTCTTCCCCGGTGGAAGAGTGCAGCGCTTCCATGAACTGACCGCGGTCCGTTTCCGGGAACTGGATGACGCCACGATCGAGGCCTACTTCGAAAAGACCAACCCGCTGGACAAGGCAGGAGCCTACGGCATCCAAGACAGCGGTGAGATGATTGTCGAAGGCATCGAAGGAGCCTTCGACAATGTCATGGGGCTTCCGGTGGCGAGGCTCGTTGAGATGCTAGGGGCGGAAAATTGAATCCCGACAATCCCCGACAACCCGCTTCTCCCAGAATATTTCGCTCGCCTCTGAAGGACTGGGCCGGCAGAACATTGGATATGTTGACATTGTTAGCCGCCTCTTATCAGACCAGCTCGCCTGGCGGAGCTGAAATCGTCGTTATCCTCCTGTTTGTCTTGGTTGGGTTGGCTGCCATCGGGGTGTGGCTATGGTCCCTCATTCACTGCATCCGCAACAAGATGCTGTCCGATACCAACCGCATCATTGGCATCGTGCTTATCGTCCTCCTGGGACTGCTCGGCAGTTTGATCTATTTGTTCCTGCCGCGGGAGTCACAGCCCCAGAGGTGAGGTTCATCGGGGTGGACATTCGTCCACCCCGCGTCGACGGCACGTCGACACCCCTTAAGCCACCACGAACCCAGCCGCCTGCTCTGGCGTCAGCTCGATGAACTGCCACGGCAGGCCGTGCACATTCAGATCCGCCATGAAGCTGTCCGGATCATACTGCTCCATGTTCCAGACGCCCGGCTTCTTCCACTTGCCTTCCAGCATCTGCTTCGCGCCGATCATGGCGGGCACGCCGGTGGTGTAGCTGATCGCCTGGCTGCCGACTTCGCGGAAGCACTCCTCGTGGTCGCAGATGTTGTAGACGTAGATCGCCTTCGGTTTGCCATCCTTCACGCCGGTGATGACGTTGCCGATACAGGTCCTGCCCTTGGTGGTAACGCCAAGATCGCCGGGGTTCGGCAGCACGGCCTTGAGGAACTGCAGCGGAATGATCTCCACGCCCTGATAGACGACCGGATCGATGCGAGTCATGCCGACGTTCTGGAGCACTTCAAGGTGCTTCAGGTAGTTCGGCGAAAAGCTCATCCAGAACTGGGCACGCTGGATCGTCGGGATGTGCTTCACCAACGATTCCAGCTCCTCGTGATACATCCGGTAGATCTCATAGGTGCCGACTCCCTCCGGACAGGTGAAGGGCTGGTGCTTCGACATCGGCGCGGTTTCTACAAAAGCACCATCTTCCCAGTGCCTGCACTCGGCGGTCACCTCGCGGATATTGATCTCCGGATTGAAATTGGTGGCGAAGGCGTGGCCGTGGTTGCCACCGTTCACGTCGATGATGTCCAGCGTGTGGATCTCGTCGAAATGGTGCTTCAGCGCCCAGGCGGTGAAAACGTTCGTCACGCCCGGGTCGAAGCCGGAGCCGAGCAGGGCGGACAGGCCGGCTTTCTCGAACTTCTCCTGATAGGCCCACTGCCAGGAATATTCGAACTTCGCGACGTCCTTCGGCTCATAATTCGCAGTGTCCAGATAATCCACGCCGGCATCCAGGCAGGCATCCATGATGGTCAGGTCCTGGTAGGGCAGGGCGACATTCACGACCAGCGTGGCACCGGTTTCACGGATCAGGGCGGCGGTCTGGGCTGGATCGTCGGCGTCCACCTGGGCGGTGGCGATGTCGCGGCCCGTGCGGGCCTTCACGGACTCAGCAATGGCGTCGCACTTCGATTTGGTCCGGGACGCGAGGGTGATTTCGCCGAAAATCTCGGGGACCATGGCGCACTTGTGGGCGACGACGCTGCCGACTCCGCCGGCTCCGATGAGAAGGACCTTGTTCATGGAAATGGTGGGGAGAAGGGGTGGGGGAAAGCGGCCCGCCACGCAAGGAATTCCGCGTGCAGGAATCGTTCCCCGCAGATCCGGCCGCCGGGCAGCAAGATTTTAGAGACAAACGGCCCGCCGGAGGGCATTTTACCAGCGAATGAAGTCGTGTCCCTCCGCGGAATGGAAAGCTTGGTTGGCCGAAAATGGCCCCCGGCTGCTCCTTTTTGCACGCGGCTGGGCCCCGAGCCGGGAGGATGCCGAGGATTTGGTCCAAGAAGCCATCGTCCGCTTGTGGAATTACCAGCAGGACAAGGGCAGTGGGGTTCCGGACCTGCCGCTGGCCTTTTCCACCATCCGCTTCTGCGGACTGAACCACCACCGCTCGGAATCCCGTCGGCGGAAACGGGAGGAATCGATCATCTACCTGAACGACTTCACCGATGTCTGGCTCGACCCGTCCGTGGAGGACGACGAGGACGCCGTCCGCCTGCGGGATGCCGTCCAGAAGCTCAGCCCGAAGCTGCGCGAGGTGGTCACCATGAAAATCTGGGGTGGACTCACCTTTGCCGAAATTTCCGAAGCCCTCGCCATTTCCCAAAACACTGCCGCGTCACGCTACCGCTACGCGCTCGAACAACTCGCGCAAGACATGCGCCGACTGAAGGAAGAACGCCATGGAATCGCCTGAAGATATCGAAAAGGCGCTCGCCCGTCTGATGCCCTCCGCGATCAGCGAGAGAGGCCAGCGGTCGATGAACGACCTGATCGACAGCCTCGCCGCCGGAGAAACGGTGGCGGTGGAATTGCCGCCCGCGAAGAAGTCCAGCCGCCTGGCTTGGTTCGGCTTCGGTGGGATCGGCGCAACCGCTGCTGCAGTGGCCTTGGCGCTCAGCCTGCCGCAGGGAGACCCGGGTGTGGGATCTCGCGCCGTGGTCGTAAATGCTCCCGTGAAGGAAGCTTCGGCGGCCAAGAGCGACGTGGTTTTGATCGGCTCTTCCGAAGTGGTGGAAGACGCCGTGCCGGAAGACTGGATGTCGGAAACCGACGGCGTCCCGCATCGTGCCTGGCGCGTCCGGGTCGTCGATCAGGAACGCGTCCGCGATGTCGAAACCGGTTACGAAGTGCTCGTCTCCCGTCCGCGGGAGGAAGTCCGGCTGATGCCTGTCACCTCATTCTAATTCGTGAAATTCGCTATCTCCATCCTCGGAATCGCTCTCGGCAGCTTCGCCTTCGCGCAAGAAGCAGGAGTCGAAAAGCCGGCCACGACTCCGCCGCAAGTCCTGCACGGGGTATGCGGCATGCCTTGGCTCGGCCTGACGGTGGATCCTCTGGACGATGCCGTGCGCGCCCATGTCCCCGCGCTTCCCCAGGGGATTGGCTTCGTGGTCACGGACGTGGCCGCGGGCAGCCCGGCGGAGAAGTCCGGCGTGAAGACCTACGACATCTTTTGGAAGCTCGGCGACCAATTGATCGCAAACAAAGCTCAACTCTACACCCTGCTCCGTCTGCACAAGGATGGCGACGAAGTGAAGCTCGGCCTCTATCGATCCGGCGAATCGCTGACGATTCCCGTGGTCTTGGGCCATCCGCAGGAAAATCAGGCGCTTGCCCAACTACCGATCAAGCCCGTCATTCTGCCGGACACGCCGATGAAGGTGCTCAATCCCGCCGAGCGCAGCGCCACGATCGACACAGCCGACGGCAAGGCCGTGCTCAGCCTGGTGAACGGCCAGTCCGAGGTGAAAATCGCGGACAAGAACGGAAACGTGCTTTTCGAAGGTCCGACCAAGGATGCCCAGGGAGTTTCACTTGTCCCGGATGCGTGGAAGTCCCGTGTGGGAGCCTTGGAGCGGGCTTTGGCACATGCCCTCAAGGGCGGCAACCACGAGCAGCCCCGTGACCGCGTTCTCCCGCCTCCAGCGGAGCAGAAGTAAGGCACCTTTGGCCTACCTGTGGTCGCTCACCGCGGTGCCTGAGAGGGAGTCGTGCCAGGCGCGATTGCCATTCGTGAAGAAGGCGAAGTAGAAGCCGAGGCAGCAGGGCGCGAACGAGAGTATTTTCGCCGCATTCCGCCCCAGCACTTGTCCGATGGTAAGCTTGGTGCCCTGCACTGGCCTCACGCGGATTCCCATCGCAACCTTGCCGTAGGTTCCCTGCATCGGCGACAGCTCGGCGAGGGTGCAATAAATGATCCAGATGCCGACAGTTCCCAGGCCGATCAGCAATCTTGCCTGCAGGGCCGCCTCTTGGACTGCTGGTGGCGAGGTCCGGTCGATGATCGGGCTAACCCCGAAGTAGGCGTGCGATACCAGATATAGCCCCATCTGGATGGGCACCGTGTCGATCAGGTAGGCGATGGTCCGCTTGACGTTGTTGGCGGGGCGATACGTGAGATAACGCATGAAACTCGCCCGCATGTTAGACATCTCTCCGGCACGGGCAAGACATCATCGGGGAGAAAGGATCAACAATCAAATTGCCTGAAGAGGCAGGACCGCTGGCGCCAAATGCGGGATCATCCAAACGAGACCTTCGATTGATGATGGGGGACTCCGCCTACTTCTTCAGCTGCCGCAATTGCTCAAGCCGCGACAACGGCTTCTCCGCCGGAGCAGCAGCTGCCGCAGGCTTTTCCTCTGCCTTGGCGACAGGCGGCGGTGGTGGCGCGTTCTCAGCAGGCTTGTCGATGCGGAGCGTCCCGCCCTGGCCGACCTGATGAAGAATGGTGGCACCGTTCTCGGGCACCGTGACGCGACAGAAGAGAGCCGTATGTTTGCCCACTGCTGCATCAGCGGCGATCTCCACGGGGAAATTCACCTCCGCCTGCCCCTTCGGGAAGCTGACCGGCTGGGTCTTCGCCCCGTGTGGCAGGCCTAACAATTCGGCGGTGGCATTGCCGGTGAAGTTGCCGGGGTAGTCGACCTTGCACACCACGGTCGTTGGCTTGCCTTGCTCGGTGGCGGCCATGTCGATGGCCATGCCCAGATAAGGTTCCGCGATTTTCAGGGTAACGAGCGAGGTGGATACCAGCACCGGACCCTTGGGAGTATTCGCTTCGCCCAGCACGCAGACCTGCCACTCGCCCGGTGCGGCATCGCCATTGGCATTCACTTCGTAGAGTGCCTCGCTCTGATCGCCGGGCATCGTGACGGTGGCAGGGGTGCCGATCCCCGGCGGGTTCCAGAGGAAGCGCAGGTTGATCGGCTCCTTGTAGTCCCCGTTGCGCTGGGCGCGGACCTTCAGGTTCATCGAGCCGTTCTTCACGATCGGCACTGCAGGAGCCTCAAGCTCCAGATGAAACGGGGCTTCTTCGATCACCGCGACGGCAATGCGATCGCTCTCGGCGGAATGATAGGCGCCCTGGTTGTTCACTTCCACATGATGGACCGTATCGATCAGGGCCCCTTCCAGCGGCGGTGCATCACCGGTGGACTTCACCTTGAACCGATGCAGGCTGCCCGCCACCGGCGCTTCGGCAGTGGCTTCGAAGACCACCGGCGTGGCATTGACCGAGCGATGGAAGACGGGCGATTTCAGCGAAACTCCCGCAGGCAGGCTTTCCGCAGAAAACGCGAGGTCACAGCCGATGTTCTCGCGGGTGACATTGATCACGGCCGCATAGCGATTGCCGCGCGGCACATTGATCACCTTCCACTTCTGGGAGTTGTCACGCTCGACCACGGGCAAGGCAGCGGCAACCACCGGATCGCGGCGCGTGATTTCGAGCCGGTAGGTGAAGTCAGCGCCGCCCTGTTTGAGCTGATCGCGGACCACGGCCACATATTCGCCATCTTCCGGCGCAGCCCATTGGAGGATGGAGTCGGGTCCGCCCTGGTCGTCGTTGTTCGCGAGATTCTTGCCCTTGTCCGCATCGCGGATTGAGAGCACTGGATCCAGCGGTGAACGGAGTTCACGGGCGAGCACCTTCAGTGTCAGGTTCTCGCCTTTCTTTGCAGAGAAGGAAAAGAAGTCCACGTCGCCGGTCTCGCCGATCACGCCATGGGCGGCGCAGGGGAGATCGGGAAGCTTCGTTGCTTGCTTCGCGCCCTCGTTGGGCTCGATTTCGGCGACGTGGTTGAGGGAGGAAACCTTGATCCAGACGGGAGAAGGAGCAGACAACCCGTCACGCGATGGAAAGAGAGGGAAGCGGCCACCGGCATCGGCAGGGATGGTGACGCGTTCCGTGAACTCGCCGGCCGGATCGCCGATGAACTTGAATTCCACCGTTTCGCCGGGTTTTGCCCCCGTGGGAAAGACACCGGTCGGCCGCGGGAAGGTGCCGATGCTCACCCGATACTCACAGTTGTCATTGCCTTCATAGGCAGCCTCGCGCACCAGCACGCGATAGTCACCATCCTCGGGGATGATTGTAGAGACGAAGGCGTCCGTGCGCAGCAGCGGGGCATCATCGCACGAGGCGATCTCGAAGCCTTTGGGATCGACGATAGCCACATAGGCATCGAACATCGTACGACCCAGGCGCATCGCTTCGACCTCTGCGGTGAAGCGCTGGCCCTTCTTCAAACTGCAAACATAGTAGTCCACGTCCTCCTGCTTGGCCACGCCCTGGACCGTGGTATTCAGCTCGATCCGCTGTGCCTGCTCCGGCTTGTCGTTCGGATCGACTTCATTCACGACCGGAAACTGTCCGACAAAAAACGATCTCAGGTAGCTGACACCGCCTGTCGTGCGGACGCGCAGGCCGTGCTCACCGAGCGGCGCATCCGGCTTGATGAAGACCTTGGCAGAGGCGTGCTTGTCGTTCTCGACGGCGATCGAACGCACCTCGACGCCCGGGTCGTAGGCGAGCAACTCCTGCAGGCCATCGAGACGTTCACCGTAGAATTGCATCTCCACCTCCGTGCCCCGCTGGCCACCGCGCGGCTCGATGAGATTCAGCACCGGCGTGAAACCGGCGAAGGCGGTCCCGCCCAAAAGCAGCGAAAGCGTGAGCCGCGCAATCATGCCTTCTTCGCAAGCAGGGCATCCAGCACGTTGCCATCGGCCACGATCTCGATCGGCCGGCCGCCGGGAGCCATCAGCTCCTTGTCCGCGTTGATGCCGATCTGGTTGTAGATCGTGGTGGAAAGGTCCGCCACGGTGATCCCATCGGTATCCACACCGCCACCAAGGGCATCGGACGAACCATGGACGTAGCCTTGCTTGAAGCCGCCGCCAGCCATCATCACCGAGAAGACATTCGGCCAATGATCGCGGCCGCCGGTCGGGTTGATCTTCGGCGTGCGGCCGAATTCGGTGGTCACCATCACCAGCGTGGAGTCCAGCATGCCACGGCGCTCTAGGTCGCGGATCAGCGCGGCGATCGCCTTGTCCACCTTGGGGAGCTGGCCCTCGATGTTACCCTTGATGTTGTCGTGGTGGTCCCAGCCGCCGACGGTGAGGGACACGAAGCGCGTGCCAGCTTCGATCAAGCGACGGGCGAGCAACATCCGTTGGCCCGCGTCATTGCGACCGTATTCCTCTTTCAGGGCATCCGGCTCGGCTTTCAGGTTGAAGGCCTCGCGGGCCTTCTCGGACGAGATCAGCTTGTAGGCGTGCTGATAGAAGGCATCCATCGCATCGATCGCGTCAGACTTCTCCAAGCCGCGGAAGTGGGCATCCACCGTCTCCAGCAGCGAGCGGCGGCGGTTGAAGCGGAATTCATCGCAGCCACCGGGCAGGTTCAGGTCGCGGACCTGGAAGTTCCCCTGCGCCGGATCCGAGCCGAGTGCGAAGGGGCCGAAGGCCGAGGAAAGGTAGCCGCTGCCCGCGAATTCATTCGGCACGGTCGGCACGCAGACGTAGGGCGGCAGATTGTTCATCGGCCCCAGCTCATGGGAAATCACCGAGCCGTAGGACGGATACTCCAGCGCCGGGGACGGGCGGTAGCCGGTGAACATGTTATGCGTGCCGCGCTCGTGAGCCGCCTCACCGTGGGACATCGAGCGGATGACTGTCATCTTGTCCGCGAGCGTGGCGAGTTCCTTGAGGTTCTCGCCGAACTGCACACCGGGGATCTTGGTGTCGATCGCGCCGAAGGGTCCGCGATACTCGGCCGGGGCATAGGGCTTGGGGTCGAACGACTCCTGATGAGCCATACCCCCCGGTAGGAAAATGTGGATGATGCCCTTCGCCACCCCCTCGCGGGTCTCGTAGAACTTCTGGTCCCCCCGGGCCTGCTGGCGCAGGAACTGGGGAAGGGTGAGCCCGAGCCCCCCGACCAAGCCCACGTGGAGGAATTCTCGACGGGACGCATAGCGGTCGAGCGGATTGCCGGGGCAGGTCGGTTTCATAGGTGAAAAGGAGTTACCGAGCACTGGTTACGCCGGTGCAGGGGAATTCTTTTTCACCATTGAGCAGCGAAAACCGGAAAAACGCCGGTTCCCGTCCTGCTAGCCCGCAAATTCCGCCTCACCCACGTGAATCCGCCCGCTTTCGAGGATCTTGCAACGCAGCCCGCCGCGGTCATGCATCAGTTTCTCGGTTCCGGCCCTCCCGCAGGCATCATCCATCCAATAGCACGGGGCACACTTCTGGGTACCCTCCAGCAAGGCATCGCCGAGTCGGAAAACGCGGCCCACCAGGCGGTTCAGGTCGATCCCGGACACCACCACATTTCGCCGGAAAGCCGACGGCGGCAGGTCCGGGTTCTCCGCATGCTGGCGGATGTCATCGATGACCGAGCGGTCGATCAGCGTGACCTGCCCCTTGTAATTGTCCTTCCAGTCGAAAAACCGGTCGCCGGGAATCCCGCGGCCGGCCACCAGCTCGACCTCTTCGTGTTCCACAATCCCATGCTCGCTCGGAGCCTGGCCGTGGTGGCCGAAGTAATTGTGGCCGGGCGAGGTGTAGAGACCGTGGATGACGACGCGGGTCACGGGAGAAAGGTAGTTTCCGGATGAAAGCCATGCAACTCACGCCTTCGCCAGTGCCACAGCGCAGAACTTGTAGTTCGGCTGGCGGGAATGCGGGTCGAAGGACGGATGGGTGAGTCGATTCACCTCCGGATAGTGCATTGGCAGGAAGAGCTGGCCGGGCTGCACGGTCGGCGCGATGTAGACGGAGGCATGCATCTCGCCACGCCGTGAACGGATAGTCACGGTGTCGTGCTCCTTGAGGCGGAGGCGGGAGGCATCGGTCGGATGGATTTCAATGTAGGCCTCCTGCGGATAGAGCTTCTGCAGGATGTCCGACTTTCCCGTGCGGCTCTGGGTGTGCCACTGGCTGCTGGTGCCGCGGCCGGTGAGAAGGGTGAAGGGATAAGCGGAGTCGGTTGGCTCCGGCAGATCCGCTGGGGGCGAGAAGAGCAGCTTCGCCTTGCCACTAGGAGTGTAGTAGTTTCCGTCCTCAAAAAGCCGGCGCTCACGATTCGCCGGTGGATTGGAGGCGGGGTAGGGCCACTGGACCCCACCGAGGCGATCGATCATTTCGTAGCCTTCCACCCCGGTGATGTCGCAGGGGCGATCTTTTGTTAGATCACGCAACAGGCGGAAGGCGGACTCGGGATCAGTCCAGCGGCTGAACAACTCATCACAGCCCCAGGCATGGGCGATCAGCCGGAAGATGCGGAAGTCGGAAAGTGCGATACCCGGGGCCTCACGCACCTTCTTGAGCGTGCCAATGCGCCGCTCGGAATTGATGAAGCAGCCGTCTTTCTCACCCCAACCGGCCGAGGGCAGCACGAGGTCTGCGGCCCGCGCACTCTCGGTGGTGTGGAACATGTCCTGCACCACGATGAACTCCAGCTTCTCCCGCAACGCCGCCAGCCGGCCGCTGTCGATCCACGAGTGGAAGGGATTGGTGGCCACGATCCACAGGCCCTTGATCTTGCCCTCTTCGGCGGCGGCCAGGATCTGGTCATAGGCGAGTGAGGAATCGGCCGGGATATTTTCCAGCGGAATCCCGAGTCCGGCGGCAACCTTCTCGCGATGGCTCTCGTAGGCGAAATCGTGCCCGCCGACCATCGAGGTCGTATTCGAGAACAGCCGCGAACCCATCGCATTGCACTGGCCAGTGATCGAGTTCGCGCCGGTGCCAGGCTTGCCGATATTGCCCGTGATCAGGGCCAGGTTGATCATCGCCTGCGCCGCGCGAACCCCCTCGTAGGATTGATTGATCCCCATGGTCCACCACCACGAGACGCGCTTGCCGGGCTCGGACACGGTGCGGGCGAGCGCTTCGATCGCCTCGACCGATTGCCCGGTTTTCTCGCTAACTGATTCAGGGGAATAGTCGCGGAGGAACGCGACAAAGTCATCGTAACCCTCCGTGCGCTCGATCGACTCGGGATCGGTCCGGCCATCGCGGACGATGCAGTGCGCGAGCGAGTAGAAGAGCGCCAGGTCACCCTTCGGCTTCAGCACCACGTGCTGGGTCGCGGCCTGCGCGGTCTCGGTGGCGCGGGGATCGATGACGATGATCTGCGGGTTGCGCTTATTCCGCATCACCCGCTGCCACAGGATGGGGTGGGCGATGCAGAGGTTCGAGCCGACCAGCACGATCACGTCGCTTTCCTCGAAATCGGCATAGCTATAAGGCGGCGCATCGAAGCCGAAGGACTGCTTGTAGGCCGCCACAGCCGTCGCCATGCATTGGCGGGTATTCGCGTCGCCGTGGATGAAGCCCATCCCGAACTTGAACAGGCTGCCGAGGAAGGCCATCTCCTCAAACGGGATCTGGCCGGTGGAAAGGAAGGCGACCGACTCGCGGCCGTGCTTCTCCTTGATGTCCTTGAAGTGGGAAACAAAGGCCTCCATCGCCTCCGCCCAGCCGACCGGCACCATTTCGCCGGCGTCATTCCTCAGCAGCGGCGTGGTCGCGCGGTCGGGCGAGTCAAGCGGATCGAGCGCCTGCCAACCCTTCGGGCAAGCCATGCCAAGGTTCACTGGATAGCCCGCCTGCGGGGTCAGGTTGATCGCCCGGCCGTTTTCATCCAGGTGGAGCTTCAGCTGGCAGCCGGTAGCGCAGTAGCCACAGATCGAGGTGACGGTGGACGCCGGTTTGAGCCGCGCGGGCACCTTGCCGAGGCCGAAATGGCCGGGCTCGAGAACCAAGTCCGCGGTCAGCGGGCCGGTGTGCTGCTTGAGGAGCTTTGAAAGCATCAGGTCGGGAGAAGCGAAATCTAACCCCGAAAGAGCACGCCCCGTGCGCTTTTTTGAGGTCAAATCACGCCATCCCGTCCGGAGAAATCATTCGCCCCATGAAGTAGCTTCATTCAGGGAGGCCCTGACCCGCCACCGGTCGTGCCTGAACTCGCGTAACTCCTAGGGAGAGAATCACTCGTCTCCCCGGGACTCCCGCTTCAGTTTCTCAACCTCCCGGCGCAGCTCCTCGATCTGGCGTTGCTGCCGCTCCATCTGGCGGGCCAGCTGCTCCATGCTGCCCACCAAGGCCGATCGCTTGCGTTCGCCCTCGGCTGCCGGCCGGCCTTCTTGGCCCGGCCTGCCTTCCTCTCGGTCGGCTTGCGGCGGCGGCCCTTCCGGGCGCAGCTTGGCGTCTTTGCGCTCACCGCGGTGGATCCAGGCAAGCTTCAGCGGCTTGTCCTCCCGTCCTGCTTGTTCCACCGCCTGTCTAAGGTCATCGATGCTGCCGATTTTCTTGTCTCCGGCGGAGAGAATGATGTCGTTCACCTGCAGGCCGAGGCGGTGCGCCGGGCTGCCATCCGCCACCTCGGAGATCCGCACGCCCTCGCCTCGGTTCAGCGCGAAATGGTCGCGAACCACCTCCGGGATGGGCTCCACCATCAGGCCGATCTTCCAAGTCGGAGCTTGCGGCGGCAGCGGCCGTTCAGGCTGCGGCGGGTCGTATCGGTACAGATCCCGGTCCTTGGCCTTTTCCTCGGGGTCGATGAGGGACTGCTCGCTGCGATCCTGCAGCAGCTTCCGGAGATCGTCCTCGGTGGCGCCATCACGGTGCATCCGCTCGAAGAGTTCCATGAGATCCTGCCCCGGTCCCGACTGCGGTGCGGTCGGAGGCTCTTGCGCGGAAAGCGGGGCAGCGGAAAGAATTGGGAGGGCGAGAAAAGCGAGTGTCGTTTTCATGGGTCCATCCCGGAAGCGATGCCAGGCAGGGACCTTTGTCTTTCGGGAGGAAATATTTCCCGCTTTCCCCGACGCATCGACCTGCAACGATTCACCTATGCGCGCAACTCTCTGCCTCATCTCGTTGATCCTGCCACTCGGCGCGGCTCCAACCGATGGCGAACTGTTGGCATCCGTCAAAGAGCGCACGAAGCTGGAGCGCGTCACTCCCCATGCCGTGGACATGTCGAAGGCGATGGCCGCGCGCTGTAGCATCGACTCGATCCTCCTGAAGTCTGGCCCTCACGCCGGCGCGAAATATCACGTCTTCGCCAATGCCCCGGCGGCTCTACCCCTCTTCGATCCGTGGGGCAAATTTCCCGAAGGCAGCCTGATCGTGAAGGAGAAGCTCAATCCTGCCGATGACAAGACTCAGCTCTTCACCGGCATGTGGAAACGTGAGCAAGGCTACTTTCCCGAGTGCGGGGACTGGGAGTTTTTCACCGTCGACGGCGAGACGTCGAAAATCGTCGAGCGCGGCAAGCTCGTCAGCTGCGCGAGCTGCCACGAGGACTTCACCAAGGGCGATTTCGTCTCGAAGAAATACGTGATGCCCGCCCAACTCACCGGCGGCCGGATCGTCCTTCACGCCAGCACCGCACAGACGAACGGCAAGAAGCTCCAATACGAGCCCATCGAGAAAAAGAACACCCTCGGCTTCTGGGTCGATCCCACCGACAGCGCCTCGTGGTCATTCGAGGTGACCCGCCCCGGCAAATTCGAGATCCACGTTTGGCAAGGCTGCGGCAAGGACAGCGGCGGCAGTGAAGTGGAAATCTCCGCCGGAGATCAACGCACTCGCTTCACGGTCGAAGACACCGGCAATTTCCAGAACTTCAAGGAGCGCAATGTCGGCACCCTGAACTTCGAAAAGGCTGGCCCGCAAAAACTCGAAGTCCATGCCCTCTCCAAGCCCGGCGCAGCGGTGATGGATCTCCGGCAAGTGGTGCTGGTGCCGGTTCCATAGATGGCCTCAGACAATCATCGTGCGGAAGGTCAGGTTGATCCGCGGCTCCTTGATCTTCGCCGCCTTCGGCAAGGCATGCTTCCAGTAGTCCTGCGTCTCGTCCTTCATCACCAGCAGGCTGCCGTTTTCCAACAGCAGTGAAACAGTCTCGCCATCGAGTTTGTGGCGGAATGAAAACACCCTCTCCGCGCCTAGGCTGATCGAGGCGATGGCGGCATGCTTGACCAGGGACTTCTCATCATCGCTATGCCAGCCCATCCCTTCGCCACCATGATGATAGAGGTTGGCGAGACACGAATTGAAAGACAGGCCGGTGATGTTCTCGATCCTCGCCTTGATCTCCGCGAGTTCCGGCGTCCACTCCGCCGCCTGCTTCACCGTGCCGGAATAGCGATAGGGAATGCCCGCGTCGGCGAACCATGCGACTTCCCGCGCCGTGACCACGCGCTTGCCGAACATCACCACCTCATCATTACGCCACGGCAGCGTGGAACTCAGGCGCTCATAGGAGTTCCGCGCCATGGCCTCGTCAAAGATCCGCCCATGGTAGATCGCCGTGCCGTCGCGGGGCAGCAGGTTCATCGCTTCGCTTCCCATCGCCGAGATCAGCCCTCCAGCATCGCATCCAGCCGCTGCATCTCGCCGACCTGCCACTTCATCGCGCCGACCTGCTCGGTGGCTTCATGGATCTCCAACGGCGTCGCACCCAGCGTGAGTTGGGCGAGCTGGTGGCGCGTGGTTTCGGCATTGGCGGCGAGTTCCTCGAGCTGCTGGGTCACCCCTTCGATCCGCTCGCGGACCGCCTCCGGATTCACCTTGGCGCGCGTCACCAGTGCGAGCTTCTGGCACAGCGGCCAGAGCGACGACAGCGACTCGCGGGTGCGACGGTCGATCTCCTCGCGCAACTCAGCCGGCAAGTGCGGATTGGCAGGATCGGTGGCCGCGTCTTGCAAAGCCAGCAGCTCCTTCACCGCCGCCAGCATCCGTGCCTTGATCGTTTCGCCGGGGAAGGGGACCTTGAACCGCAATGCGCTGATCAATTGATCCCCATCGCCGCCGTCCTGGAGCAGTTGTAACGCAGCCGCGTAGTCGTGGCCTTCCATGGCCGTCTGCGCCTTGCCGGATTTGGAAAGAAAGCGATACGCCAGCCACCCCAGCAGGCCGACAAGGACGGCCAGGGCAACCAGCGCCAGCGAGATGCGCCAGAAATAAACGGCCGCCGCCAATACAGCCAAGCCGATGAGCCACCCCGCGCCGCCACCCGAAGATTCTTGGGACATATGATGCCTCGACAGCATCCGCGCGACGCGTCAACGGGCAAGAGGGAAAAGAGCCGGATCTTGTAGCAACAGGCCCGGTGGATTGGCTCCACCGGGCCTGCGATATCTGAGCGCTTCTCCAGGAACGCAAATCATTCGGTCGCGCTGGCCCGCAGGAAGGCCTTAGCCTGCGCGGAGATCGGACCATTGATCCGGAAAGACCGGTATTCCCAAGCCGCCGAACTCAGTGGAACCGCGGGCAGCGTGATGCCGGGCGTCCCAGCGACCTCGCTCAGCGACAGCGTCCACGTCGAGAGGTTGGTGCTGCCTTGGACCCGGTAGATCACCCCATCGATCTTGGATGAAACGAGCCCACTGCCATCCGCGCTGAAAGCACCGGCCCCGGTGCGGACCGGGATCGTGATCACGAGTGCATTCTCACCGCCGAGGGAGAACCCCTTCGTCTGGATCTTGCCACTGGCCACGCCTGACGTGGGATTCCCATCGAACGCGAACTCCGTGAGATTGTCGAAACCGTCGCCATCGGCGTCGTCGGCTTTCCCTCGCTTGTCGGGATTGCTAATCTGCATCGCCCAAGGGATGAATGGATCGGCTGTCCATGCGGGATTCACCTCAATGATCCCCGAGCCGGTGATCTCGGCGAGGCCGGTCACCCCGGGCTCGGTCGTTCCCTGCGGACCATAGCGACCGGCTGGCTTCGATACGCCGCCCACAATGAAACTCTTCACGACATTGACCGTGGACTCCGAGACAAAGCCAAGATCGAGCAGCGCATCCGAGTCGACATCCAGTGTCGCCCCACCATAGAGCGTGGGATTCGAAAGCCGCAGGATTCCTTCCACCACCATCGTGTTGCCTTGATAAGCGTTCGCGTCCGAAGTGAGGGTCAAGGTGCCGGTGCCTTGCTTGACGAGCGCTCCATTCACGAGATTCACACCGAGCGACAGGATTCCAGAGTCATTGACGCGGATCGTGCGGGTGCCGCCGAGATCGATGAAGTTGGCGGCATTCACACGCGTGATCGTCACGCTGCTGTCGCCGGATTTCACGAACTCTCCCGCATTGGCGAAGCGGATGCCACTGGCACTGTTGCCGCAGGTGATGGTTGCGGCATTGGCGATCGATAGGCCTCCGCCATCGAGCGTGAGTTCGGACGCACTGGCACCGCCGAGTTTCAGTTCGCCGCCACCCGGGCCGAAATTCAGCCCCGCGATGGTTTCATTCACGCTGGAACCGGTTTCAAGGGTGGCCGTGGCACCGCTGATCACCGTATTCGCCGTGATCACGGAGCTGTTGCCGAGTTGCTCGCTGGCGGCGAGCCGCAAGTAGCCGCCGTCGATCGCCACCGGGCCGCTGATGGTATTATTACCAGCCACCGGATTGACCAAGGTAACCCGGCTGAAATTCGTGCCGGAGGACGTGCGCCCACTGACGGTGAAGCCGCCGCTGCCAGTGAGCTTCGAGGCGATGCGCAGGCCCTGATCGGAAGTGCCAACTGCGGCCTCATGCAGCGGCGCACCAGCTTGCAAGTCGAGCGTGCCGCCGGTGATCGTGGTGGCGCTAGCCGTGGCTCCGATGCGTTTGATCCCGGCAACCGATAGCGGCGTGACGGCGTCCACAGTCACGGTGTAGGCACCCACAGCAAGGATGGCCGTGGCGGATCCATCATTCGCCCACGGCAAATGCGCAACCGCACCCTGATCCCAGTTGAGCAGCGTGGTGTTCCAATTGCCCGCCGTGGCAGCCGCTGCCGCATCGCCATTGGCAACGATATCAACCGTGCCACCATCGTAATACATCACCTGCGGAAGCACCGACGTCGCAGCGCTTTGCTCCAGCACGATGCGCTTGTTCGCCACATCGTGTCTCACTCGATAACCGGCAGGCACGCCCGTGATCGAGTTGAAGGTGCCATGCATCACACCCGTGTATTGCAGCACCGTGTAGGAAGGCTGCGTCGCCCCACTGCCAAAGGGCACGATGGCGATCTCCGCGATCTTCGCCGGTCCGAGGATGAGATCGCCATTCACCACCAGCTTGTCGGCAGCGGCTCCATTGACTTCGATCTGGATTGCCCCTGTGCCCATGGAGGCGACCTGCACCCCGCCAGTGGTAAATGTGCCGATCGAAGACGGACCATCGCCAGGAGCAAGATAGGCGCGGGTGGCGACCGTGCTTCCAAGCATCGGGGAAGAAACAATCGATCCCGTGCCGCCAAGCGTGGCACCGGCGGCCACCGTCGCACTCCCCTCGCCAGCACCGTCACCAGTGGCGTTGTTGAAAAGGAGGCTGCCCGCGTTCACCGCCACCACGGTTCCCGAAGGACGGGAGAAGGGCGACTCGACCGTCCGCCGCACGATTCCATTACCGCTCTTTGAAAGAGTTCCCGTCCCCGAGATCGCGGCATTATAGGTGAAGGAATCTGAGCGATTCAGCGTCACCGTTCCATTGTTCAGGTTTACCGGGCTATCGTTTCCTCCTGAATCCTTGAACGAACCCGTGGTGCCACCGCTGCCCAGTTGCGCCGCGATTGTGCCGGTCACATTGAGGTTCCCCGCAATGATGTTGTCCTTCGTGAAAATGACGTTGCCGGAAGCAGTAGTCCGCTCGACCACGATATCACCGGGACCATTGAGCGTGGAGGCAATGGTGAGGTTCACGGTATTCGTCGCCCGGAACTTCGGCGTGCCGAGCAAGGTGAGGGTCCCGGAATAAGTAGTCGTCCCGACATAGTCGGCAAGGATCGCGCCATCCTCCAATTCGATCGGCGTCGTCACCGTGAGGCTGCTGGCGGTGTTCAAGACAGCGCCCGATTTCACGGTCACCTTGTCACCGAGCCCCGCAACGCTGGCCGTGCTGAGAACTCCTTCCGAAACGACAAGATCGTAGCCCGTGACGCTACCGCCGGTGGTGCCAGTGCCACCGATAAAGAGCGTGCCGCCTCCGGTCTTGGTGAGGACATGCTTCGTTCCCGAACTCGTCGTCGTTCCGAAGCCCACGTCGAAGCTCACGTTGGACGGCACGCGGATCGACGCATCCGCGGTGAGAACCAGATCCTGCACGCCGGATTTGCCGCGACCGGCGTAGGCGAGGTTGCCGGTGGTCGACGAGGTGATCGCGCCCAGGAAAGTTCCGGGCGAGGCATCGTCCTCCATTCCATTGCCGGCGATCTCCACCTTGTAGGTGCGGCGTGAGGCAGCGGTGGCATGCACCGCACCGCCTTGGCCATTGAGGTCGAGGGTCGCGCCGGAAGCGATCTTGATCGTATTTCCCGTGGCTCCGAACGCGTACGAGGTGTTGCCAGTGAGGTTCGAGTTGCTGAGCGTCAGCTTGCCGGCATTCACACGGACCTCGCCCGTGAAGCTGTTGAGGCCACCGAAGAAAAGATACGCGCTTCCGGTCTTCTCAAGGATGACCCCGGTGCCCACCAAGGTCCCGGGCCCATCGAAGGAGTAGTCATTGAAGCCGGTGGCGGAGAAGGTCAGCTTGGCAGGACTGAATGTGCCATTCAGCCCCACATCGAGAAAGCTGGCACTGTCAGGGAAGACCAGATTGTCGCCGGTTGCCGGCACCCCCGGATTCCAGTTGGCGGCCGTGTCGTAGTTCGTATCGGCACCCCCGCCGGTCCATGTGACCGTGGCCGCAGGAGCCGAGACGATGCCAAGGGCGGCGCTGCCGAGCAGCCAACGACGAGTGAAGGGGGAGCGCTTGATCCGTGAGGTATTCATGATGCGTCGATGTCAGGAGGTCGGACGGCGGGCCGAACCTGAGACCCGCCATTCAAGCCTGAGGGAAGACCATATCGGCGGCTCACGGGCGAGTCCGCGCCGTGGAACAATCTGCCCTGCTGATCATGGCAGTTTGACATCAGCCGCTAGGCCTGCCTTGCTCCGGGTCCATGGAGTCCCTGCGCCGGATCACGCTAGCCGATCAGACCGAGATCGCCCTCCGGGAGGCGATTCGCGAAGGGCGTTTCGGCGATCGTCTGCCCGGCTTCCGGCCACTCGCCAAGGCGCTCTCCGTGAATCCCATCACGGTCTCTGAAGCGGTCGGAAGGCTCGTGGCCGATGGCACGCTGCTCTCCGATGGACCGCGGAAAAAGTTCCGCATCGTCCAGAATGCTCGCAGTGGCAAACAGGCCACCCGGCGCAAGGTGCTCTACCTCACCGCCGAGCCCCTGCACGAGACAATCACTGTCGCCGTGGAGATCCTCTCGCAGCTTTTGTTAGAACGCCCGGATTGGGATGTGAAGCATCGCACCACCGGTCATGCCAAGAATGGACGACCCGACCGCCGGCGCTGGGATGGACTTTTGAAATCCGAGGAAGCCCAGCATCTGGTCGTCTTCGGCGGGCGGCCCGATATCGCGAAGTGGTCGCTCGATCGCGGCGTGCCAGCCTATTTCCTCGGCGGCGATAGCGGTCGGCTGCCGGTCCCCATGCTAGGCGTGAATGCCGCGGAGATGCTGTCCCAAGTGATGGACCGCTTGATGGATCTCGGGCACACCCGGATTTGCCAGATGATGTGCGGCTTGCCCGAGGGCTTCTGCGAACGCCAACGCCACTACATGGCGAAGTGCCTGGAAAAACGCGGCCTGCCCTTCGTTCCGAACTACCACGCTCCGATCCTTCCACGTTCCGATCCGGACGATCTCGCCCGCGCCCTGACAAAGGTGATCAAAGTCCGCCCGCCCACCGCGCTGATCCTGTTCGATTGGGAGCACTTCATCGCCACCTCCTGCGTGCTGCGCGATCATGGCCTGCGCATCCCGCGCGACATCTCGGTCGCGATGCTGTCCCAGCACCGGATGATGGAGTGGCACCTGCCGCGGATCACCCATTTCCAATACCCTGTCGTGCAGGTGGCCAAGACCTTGGCAAAATGGATCGAGTCTCCGCCGGCAGATCTGAACATCCAGGTCTCGCTGCCCTTGGAATTGGTCGAAGCGGAGAGCCTCGCGAAGGCGCGAAAGGACTGATCAATCGAGGAAAATCGACAGCACTCCTCCGACGATTGCCAGCACGTCCCAAGTGCTTGGTCCCTTGGACTCGAAATCCCCAGGACCATCACGCCCCACGGATTCGATGCTCACCGGCGGCGCAGGCGGGCGGTTCTCCTTCATCGGCGCATACAGTTTTTTCACCCGCTCCGCCTCGTGCTGCTGATAGATCAGCTTGCCGCCGGCGCGCCACCACTCGGTCAGACGGCGCAGCTCGCTGCCTTCCAACCACACGCCATGAGTACCACAGCGATCGACGATCACTCCGCTGCGCCCGCCGAAGTTGAGATGGCTCATCCGCTCCGCGCATATCGGACACTTCTGGTAGGTGATCTCGTCGCGATTCTGGCGAAAGTCGGTGGCGATTTGGTTGATCTGGGCCGGATCAAGCCACACCAGCGGATTGGTCTGCGCTTCTAACAACGCCTCCAGTTCCCCTGGATTGAAAAAGGTGCCATAGCAGGTGGTGCAGCGCTCGATGCAGATCTTCGGCTCGGTATCGAACTCGATCACATCCAGCGGAGTGGTGCAGTGCGGGCAGGGCAGGGAAGCATCGGAGCCGAGGTCACGGAAGTGCACCTGCCGCAGGTTCACATCCTGCCTCACCCCGCAGAAGGGGCAAAAGGTCATGGCTCCTTGCAGGGCCCCGCCGCAGCTCGTGCATTTCATCGGGATACGTTTCGCTGAAAAGCAGCGTCTGGGTCAATTCCAGCGGCAGCCCGGATTTCCAATGCCAAGCTCCTCACCAGGGGTCATCCGTCTCGATGGCCCTCTCCTGCGGCCGCGGTGGCTCCGGAGGAACCGGCTCCTTCGGCGGATAAGGGCGGAGCACCGCAGGCTTCCAGCGATTGAGGCAAAGCACCAGCAGGCCCGCGGCTGCCGCGCCTGAAAAACCTCCTCCGTAGGTCCAGAGCGGGATGACCGGTGAAACCGGCGCCGAGAGGATTTCCGCTACCTTTGCGTTGGTATTCGGCGCCTTGAAGGGCTCCCCGGGAGGATTGAGATATCCGATCTGTAGCGAGAGTTCCTGAAATTTCTTCCAGCGCCGCGAGAAGTCTTCGCTGTTCACGAGCGCGGTGGCTTTCGGGTCGCCCGTCGCCGCAAGTTTGACGAGTTCATAGCATCCGGGATACAAGGCATTCCGGGCCTCCTCTTCGAGCAACCATTCCAGGTGCCGGGTGTCGTCCAGAACCGCAGCACTTCGAAAATCGAAGGACTTCACCTCCGGATTTCTGGAGGAGATCTCAAGTTCCCGCGCGGGCACATCAAGGCCACTGGCGATCTGGGCCGCAATCCGCTGGGCATCGCGGGGATCAAAATAGCGGACTTCAATTCTCACGCCATCCGCTGATGATTTCAAGCGGCTGCACTGGTCGATCACGGCGACCGCTTCCTCGAACGTGGTGGCCCAGCGATTCTCGAGATCCAGATCCCGGGCAACCATCTTCGCCCGGACCGGAGTGAGACGCTCCGCGTGCCCCGCATGTGCCGGGGATTCAATCGTCGCCACTCCCAGGTAACGCTTGGGTTGCTTCACGCAAAGGAACGCCCCGCATGCCCAGCCAATGAAAAAGCCGACCACGATCATGAGGCTCAAGCGTTTGGCCGAAATCGGATTGCGAGGAGGAGAAACGTCCACGAGGCGAAGCCAAGCAAGCGCGATAGCCGAGGTCAAATCACGATCCCCTCACAGGGATACAACTTGTCTTCCAATCTGAAGTCATGTCTTCGCTGGCAAGGTCGGCCCGTCCTGCCAGCGTCCTTTGATAAGCACCTCCTTGGGATCCTGTGGCACGCCGCGCCGATTCGTCGTGAGCCGCTCCACGACGAGGTCGAACGCAGCAGCACCCACCGCGCGGAGGTTGCCATCGATCCCGGCAGCCGCATCCATTTCATCCGCAGTGCGAAAGAGATACGCCACACCGAGATCCTGCGGGATGCGCAGGCCGGCCTTCGACAGCAACTGGCGCACGGCCGTCTTGTAGACGAGCAACGAGTCCGGCTTCTCCGCCTTCAACCATGCGGCAAACTCTCTGGCAAAATCACCATCCCCATGAAGAAAGGGCGTGCAACGTCTGCCAGGATCGAGCTGCCGCTGGAAGTCCAGGAAACTACCGGACCACTGGTAGCCGGAGATGCGATTGTTGAACTCCGGCGCGATCAAGCCGGTGCGCCGGTAGCCCTTCGCCACCATATGCTCTAGCGCCAACCGCACATTGAACATCCCATGGAAGTTCGCTCGATCCACGACCACATCACGAAAATACGCGCTCAAACCCGCGATCGCGAAATGCTTCGGCGAAAGCATCCCACGCCGCTCGCCCCCGCGCGAGAAACCTAACAGCACCCCACGGATACCCCGCGCAAACAGCGTCTTCTCCAGCCGCGCGGTGTCATTCCCGTAGTCCTGCAGTGCGAAAATCTCGAGCCGGAATCCCAGCTCGGTCGCCCGCTGGAGCACGCCCTCATATTCCCAGCAGCAGACGTCCTTCTCCTGCCAGCCCTGTGCGCCGTGGTAATCCGTCACCAGCGCCACGGTGTCCACCTCGCCGGCACCACCCTTGCGCCGGGTCGCCATCAGCGCGCTGACCATCGGATTCGGCAGATAGCCGGATTCCTCCGCGGCCGCCTTCACCTTCTCGCGCAGCGCCACGCTGATCCGCGAGTCATTCCGCAATGCCCGCGAAACGGTCGACGGCGAAACCCCCAGCCGTGCGGCCAAGTCGGTCATGGTGGGGCGCTGCTCCATGCCAAACGGGAGAGCATTTTCCGTGCGCAACGATGTGCATGACAAAGCGGACGCAATCGCAGCGCCCCGCCATGCCATGGCCCGCCCGGTGCTTTTTCAGGGGGCATGCGGAGCACGGAAATCCGCCACTCAACCAACAATCCCCACACCCCATACGACCATGCCCACAGTCGACAAAGAGATGCACAAGAACGGCGACTTCCTCGTGGATTACGAAGAGAAGGTTTTCCCGGATGTGAAAGCCGATCCCGGCGAGAAGGCACTCGTCACCTTCCACACCGTGGCCTTCGAGGGCTCCATCGGCCTGGTCAATACCCTCTCCGCCACTCGCCTGCTGCGAAAGGGTTACGACACCTCGATCCTGCTCTACGGCCCCGGCGTCACGCTGGGTTTCCAACGCGGATTCCCGACGCTCGGCGACGAAGCCTTCCCCGGCCACCTGTTCATCAATCAGCGCATCGCCAAGTTCATGGAAGAGGGAGGCAAGGTCTACGCCTGCCGTTTCGCGACCCAGGCACTCTACGGCCAGACCGAGAAGGCCTTCATCCCGGGCATCATCCCGATCAACCCGCTCGACGTGCTGGACCTGGTGCTGCTGCACAAGAAGGCCGGCGCGGTGGTCATCGACACCTGGACCCTCTGAAACGATGAGCACTGTCAGGGCAGCCGCCGTCCAGATCGCACCGGATTTATCCTCCGGCGCGGGCACCGTGGACCGCCTCGCGGACGCGGTGGCGGAGGCCGCCGGGAAGGGCGTCCAACTCGCCGTCTTCCCGGAGACCTTCGTCCCGTGGTATCCATACTTCTCGTTCGTCGAGCCGCCGGTGAAATCCGGCAAGCCGCACCTGCGGCTTTATGAGGAAGCCGTGCAGGTCCCCGGACCAGTCACCAAGCGCTTCTCCCAGCTCGCCGCACGACACCGGATGGTCCTCGTCATCGGGGTCAATGAGATCGACGGCGGCTCCCTGTACAATACCCAGCTCATCTTCGATGCCGATGGCACGCTGCTGCTGAAGCGACGGAAGATCACGCCAACCTTCCACGAACGCATGGTCTGGGGCCAGGGAGATGGCTCCGGCCTGCGCGCCGTGGATTCCAAGGTCGGCCGCATCGGTGCCTTGGCCTGCTGGGAACACTACAACCCTCTAGCACGCTACACGCTGATGGCGGATCGCGAGGAGATCCACTGTGCGCATTTCCCGGGCTCGATGGTCGGCCAGATCTTCTCCGATCAAATCGAAGTCACCATCCGTCACCATGCGCTCGAAGCCGGTTGCTTCGTCGTGAATTCGACCGGTTGGCTTAGCGATGCCCAGGTCGCGGAAATCACTCCGGATCCTGCGATGCAAAAGGTCCTCCGCGGCGGCTGCTTCAGCGCGATCATCTCACCGGAAGGCCAGCACCTCTGCGAGCCGATCACGGAAGGCGAGGGGATGGCCATCGCCGACCTCGACATGTCCCTCATCACGAAGCGCAAGCGGATGATGGACTCCGCCGGCCACTACGCCCGCCACGACATCTTCACCCTGCTCGTGGACAAGACCCAAAGAACCGCCCTTCACGAAACCACTCATGAACGAGTTCTCCAACGCGTTGCTGTCGAAGAAGCAGTTCCTGCTCTCTGAGCTGCAGTCCTTCGGCGTCCGCCTCACCGACACCTCTGGTGCGCCGAGCCGCAGCGGAGGAGCGGGCCCGACAGATCACAAGGCGCTCACCGTGCTCGGCACCACCATCATGGTGCCGGTCCACACCCGCGGCGCGGCGCATTCACCCTACACCGTCGGCGCACTTCAGCATGGAAAGGCCCCGCTGTTCCGCGATGGTGAACCGATGGGTGAGGTGCAGTTTCCTCCGGAGCCGAAATTCTACGGACTTAGTACTTCCGATGGCATCCCGTATTGGAAGATCGCCCAGCTTCACTCGCGGGACGTCATGGCGAGCACTGTATTGCAAACCTGCATTCGCTACGGGAACTCGTCCACCAAGTGCCAGTTTTGCGCCATCGGCGAATCCTTGAAGGCAGGTCGCACCATCGCGAAGAAGACCCCCGCCCAACTCGCCGAAGTCGCCGTCGCAGGCCGTGATCTCGATGGCATCCGCCAGGTCGTCCTCACCACAGGCACCCCCGCCACCAGCGACCGTGGCGCTGCCATCATGGCCGAGAGCGCCCAAGCCGTGAAAGCCGCCAGCGGCCTGCCCGTTCAAGTCCAGTGCGAGCCGCCCGCCGACTTCTCGTGGTTCCGCCACATGCACGACGCGGGTGCCGACAGCCTCGGCATGCACCTGGAAGCCTGGGACGAAGACGTCCGCCGCGTCATCATGCCCGGCAAGGCCGAGGTCCCAGTGTCCTTTTACCTCGAAGCCTTCGAGTCCGCCGTCGGCGTCTTCGGCCGCGGACAGGTCAGCACCTATCTCCTCGCCGGCCTCGGTGACACCGCCGAGGGCCTGTTAGAAGCTTCCCGCGTTCTCATCGCCCTCGGTGTCTATCCCTTCATCGTGCCTTTCGTGCCCGTCACTGGCACCCCGCTTGCCGGCCATTCACCACCATCCGCCGACTTCATGCGCGCCGTGCTTCCGGAAGTCGGACGCATGCTCGCCGAAGCCGGCATGACCTCCGACACCGTCAAAGCCGGCTGCGCCAAATGCGCCGCCTGCTCCTCACTCTCCAGCTTCGAGAACAAGAAGTCCATCTGCGCCGCCTGATCCCATGCCAGAAACGCCTTTCACCGTGGAGCTTCCCGATGGCTCCCTGAAATACTGCTACTCTCCGTCTTCCGTCGTCAGGGACTACTTCACCGCCGGAGACACGCTTCGCACCGACGAATTCCTTCGCAAGGCCCGCGCCTCGCTCAGCGAAGCCTCGAACCGCGTTTTCGCCAAGTTCGGCTTCTCCTGCTCTTCCGCCGCCAGCTCGCTGGAAGAGATCGAGCACTGGGCCTCCGCCCTGCCACCTGAATCGACCGTTCGCATTCACTCCATCTAACAATCATGTCCTTTCCCGAACATCGCCGCACCGACGTCGCCATTATCGGCGGCGGCCAGGCTGGCCTTTCCGTCAGCTATTGCCTCAAGCAACGGGGCATCCATGACCACGTCATCTTCGAGCGCCATCGCATCGGCCACTCGTGGCGTAGCGAGCGCTGGGACAGCTTCTGCCTCGTCACTCCGAATTTCCAATGCCGCCTGCCCGGCCATCCCTACGATGGCGATGACCCCGAAGGCTTCATGGTGAAGGACGAGATCGTCGCCTACATCGAACGCTACGTCGCGAAGGTGAAGCCTCCCATTCACGAAGGCGTTTCCGTCCAATCCATCGAAGCGCACGAGGACGGCTTCCTTGTCACCACCAGCGAATGCACCTGGATCGCCGCACAGGTCGTGATGGCCATCGGTGGCTTCCACAAGCCGATCGTCCCGCCTGGCACCGAAAACATCCCGGACTCCATCTTCCAGATTCACTCGGTCGCCTACCGGAATCCCGAACAGATCCCTGCGGGCGATATCGTCGTCGTCGGCTCCGGCCAATCCGGCTGCCAGATCGCCGAGGACCTCCACCTCGCCGGCCGAAAGGTCCATCTCTGCCTCGGCAATGCCCCGCGATCTCCCCGCCAGTATCGCGGCAAGGACGTCGTCGCCTGGCTGGAGGACATGCGCTACTACGACACCCCGATCAGCGCCCATCCCGATCCCGCGATGGTCCGTGACAGCACCAACCACTACCTCACAGGACGCGATGGCGGACGCGAGATCGACCTGCGCCGCTTCGCCCTCGAAGGCATGGGCCTCTACGGCTACGTCGACGGCATCGATGAAGCGGGCTTCAGCCTGCGGCCCAATCTCAAGGAACGCCTCGATGCCGCCGACAAATCCTACGTCGGCATCCGCAAGCGCATCGACGAATACATCGCTGCACAGGGCATCGATGCCCCGGAAGAACCCGTCTACGAACCCTGCTGGCAACCTGAAGAGGAGCCACAACGCCTCGACTTCTCCACGAAAGACGTCGGCGCCATCATCTGGTCCATCGGCTTCCGCTCCGACTTCAGCTTCGTGAAGTTCCCGATTTTCGACGAACGCGGCTACCCGCGCTACGACCGCGGCGTCACCGAAGTCCCCGGCCTCTATTTCATCGGCCTGCCCTGGCTGCACACCTGGGGCTCCGGCCGCTTCGCCGGCGTGGGCCCGGACGCCGAGCATCTCGCCGACCAGATCCACCAATCGCTCACCCGCAAGCCGTCACCTGAACTCGCAGGCATTGTCTGAAATCCAGCACGCCAACTGCTTCTCTTCAAAGCTATGATCCTCGAGCCCTTTCCACCGGCGCTCCCTTACGACTTCGTTTTCAAGCTCGCCCGGGATTCCCACGATCTGGAGGGCTACCACAAGCTGCGACGCGAGATCTTCTGCGAGGAGCAGCACGTCTTCGAAACCGACGACCGCGACCTCTTCGACGAGTCCGCCATGCCCATCGTCTGCAAGTCACTGATCGCCGGCATGGAAGACACCGTCGTCGGCGTGGTGCGCATCGATGAACGCTCATCTGGACTCTGGTATGGCAGCCGTCTCGGCGTTTCCTCCGGCTTCCGACGCCTGCGCCACATCAGCCCCGGTGTCGCCGTGAGAAACCTCCAGCCTTGCTACGCCGCACTCGGAGCCCTCGGTGCCGGTCTCATCTACAAAGCGGTATCCACCGCCTGCGCGCTCGGCTGCCATGAATTCCTCGCCACCGTCCAACAGCAGAACGCGCGCTTCTTCCAACGCCTCCACTGGCAGCCTTTGGAAAACATCATGCTTCACGGCCTGCCCCACGTGCTCATGCGCGCGGATCTGAATCACTACGCCGCCGCGAAGAAAGTAGCATGACTGCAGCCCCTCCAGTCTCATTGCTGGAAGAACTCGCCCGTTTTCTCCAGCAGCATCCCGCCGTTCGCGAGAAGGCTTGCATCCACGAGGTGTATGCTCCCGCGGAAAGCGTCGCAGGCATATCCCGTCTCGGCGACGACTGCGCTGCGATTCCCGATCCATCCACCGGCGGACACCTGCTGTTCGCCGCGGAAGGCATGCTCGATTCCTTCGTCCGCGATGACCCATGGTTCGCCGGCTACTCAGCCGTGATGGTCAATCTCAGCGACGTCGCCGCGATGGGTGGCACTCCCATCGCCATCACCGATGTGCTCGTCACCCCCGACATGGCGTCGGCAGAGGAAATCTGGGCCGGCATGCGCGCCGCGTCCGAGACCTACGGCGTTCCCATCGTCGGCGGCCACACCACCTTGGCAAAGGTCGACTCACCCCGCCTCTCCGCTGCCGTCTTGGGCAGGGCAGGGGAAGAGCTGCTCACTTCCTTCGATGCCAAGCCCGGCGACGCTCTCGTTATCGCGATCGACATGCGCGGCACCTATCGCGGAAACAAACCCTTCTGGAATGCCAGCACCGGCTCGCCACCTGATCGTCTCCGAGGCGATCTCGCCCTCTTGCCCCAGGTCGCCGAACGACGGCTCTCCCTCGCAGCCAAGGACATCAGCAATGGCGGCATCATCGGCACCCTCGCCATGCTCGCCCACTGCTCCGGCGTCGGAGCGATCCTGGACCTCGCCCATTTGCCAAAACCCGACGAGGCAGGGTGGGAGCGCTGGCTGGTTTCCTTTCCCAGCTTCGGCTTCCTGTTCGCGGTGCCGCAGCCCCAGGTGGCAGAACTCGCCGCCCTTTTTGCATCCCGTGACCTCGCCTGCGCCCCCATCGGCCATTTCACGGAAAACCCGGATCTCGTTCTAACGGACGATTCGGCCCGGGTCGTGCTCGATTTCGGCTTGGAAGCCTAAACGGGCGAGCAAGCCCCGCTTGGGCTTGCAATCCTGTGCACTCCCGCGAGCCTCATGGCTGCCATGGCAGACCAACCCGGAAGCACCCCGCGACTGCGATCTCTCGATGCCCTGCGCGGCTTCGACATGCTGTGGATCACCGGCTTGGCAGACCTTTTCCTCCAGCTCGCCAAGGTCACCCAATTCCCTCGGCTGGAAGCCTTTGCCGTGCAGCTCGAGCACGTCGAATGGGACGGACTGCGCGTTTACGACCTGATTTTCCCGCTATTCATGTTCCTGTCCGGTGTGGCGGTGCCCTACGCCCTAGGGAAGAAGCGCGAACGCGGTGATTCGCGAGGTGCCTTGCTCGCCGGCGTGTGGAAGCGGGTCCTGATTCTGGTCCTGCTAGGCATCGTCTACAATGGCGGACTACAATTGAAGTTCGAGTCCCAGCGCTACGCCAGCGTGCTTGGCCAGATCGGTGTCGCCTATGGCATCGCGGCGAGCATCTTCCTGATCACCTCGACTTGGAGAGCCCGGGCCATCTGGTGCGGCGGGATCCTTGTGACGATAGCCGGCCTGCAGCTCTTGTTTCCGGTTCCAGGTCATGGTGCGGGCGTGCTCACTCCGGACGGCATCGTCAATGCCTGGCTCGACCGGTTGCTGTTGCCCGGACGATTGCATGGAGGTGTCTTCGATCCCGAGGGAATCCTGTGCGCCTTTTCCGCCGCGGCACTCACCCTTGGCGGAGTATTGACCGGCGAACATGTGAAAGACTCGGGGCCGCCGTCACACATGACCGCCGCCCGGTTGTTAGTCGCAGGAACGTGCTTGCTCTTCGCCGGCTGGCTATGCTGGAAGTTCGGCTATCCGCCGATCAAATCGGCGTGGACCACCACCTTCAATCTGCTCGCGGGCGGCATCGCTCTCTGGCTGTTCACTGCCTTCCACCTCTTCATCGATTTCCGCCCGCAGTCGAAGTGGAGCTTCCCGCTCGAAGTGATCGGCATGAACTCCCTGACGATCTACCTCACGGAGAGGGTCTTGTCGTTCCCTGAGATCTCGGAGTTCTTCTTCGGCGGCATCGCGCAGTGGTGCGGCAAGTGGCAAGAAGTCGTCCTCATCGTCGGTATCCTGGTGATCGAGTGGCTGCTGCTCTATTTCCTGTGGAAGAAGCGGGCGTTCCTGCGGGTGTAGCATCTTGAAATACGAAGGCACACTGGGAACGCGGAATTCATTCCGCTTCACCGGTCCTGCGAACCTTCCTTGCCGGCGGAATAAATTCCGCGCTCCCCGTCAGTCACTTCGCCGACGCCTCGTGAAACGCCTTCCGAATGTCCGAGCCATCCGAGTTCGGCAAATCCGCGCGCTGGATCAGCAGCAGGTGAATCCGCTTCTTCACCGGATCGATCCACGTCTGCGTACCATACGCGCCGCCGTGGCCGAAGGTTCCCGGTGAAAGCGTCGCGGCCACGCCCTGCGGCTCGCGAATCACACACCAGCCGAGACCCCAGCCGTTGCCAGGCGTGAAGCCGGTTTGCAGATCACCGCTCTGCACCGTGGTCATCTGCTTCACCGCCTTCTCGGAGAGATACCGTTTCCCATCGAGCTCGCCGCCGCGCAGGATCATGCGGGCGAATTTCTCGTAGTCCGCCGCAGTGGAAAACAGGCCGCCATTCGCACGTGGATAGCGATCATGGCTGGTGATCGGCTTGTTGCCGAGGAACATCAGGCCGGTCTTCTGCAGCTCACCTGCCTCGGTGCGCTTGTAGGCGGTCGCGAGTCGCTTGGCCTGCGCCTCGGTCGGATAGAAAGTGGTGTTTTCCATGCCGAGCGGCTGGAACAGGTGCTTGTCCAGGAAGTCGGGAAACGCCTCCCCGGACACCACTTCCACCACGCGCGCGGCAGTATTGATGCCCGTCTGGCAGTACTGCCACTTCGAGCCCGGCGCGAACTGCATCGGCTTCGCCACGATCAGCGGCATCAGGTCCTTCAGCGTGGCGATGTCACCGGACTCTTGCGGCGTCACCTCGGCCAACCCCGCACTGTGGGTCAGGCAGTGTTTGATCGTCACCACGACCTCCTTGCCATCGGCATCCTTCAGGCCCTTGAACTCCGGCAAATACTTCGACACCGGATCATCCACCGAGAGCTTGCCCGCGTCCTGCATCATCAGCACCGCGGTCCCGGTGATGGGTTTCGACATGGAGGCGATCCAGAACAAGTTGTCAGCCTCCATGCTCGCCTTGTTCTCCAGGTCAGAGAAGCCATTCGCGCCGAGGTGAATCGTCTTCTGGTCATCGGCGACCAGCGTGACCGCTCCGGAGATTTCCTTCGCAGCGACCATCTTGTCCATCGCCTCGCTGATGTTGGGGTTCACTTGGGCGAAGGCGGTGGTGGCGAGAAGGGAGAGAAACAGGATGGGTTTCATGAGGAGAGATGGCAGATGGCAGATGAAAATCAGCAAGTGAGAGCGCGAAAGGAAGGATCTCTTCCATCTACGATCTGCCATCCACCATCTCCCATCTATTTCTTGTTCGGATCGTAGAAAATCCTCACCTCGGCTTTTTCGCCGCCGAGGAGCTGTTGGGCACGCTTGAGGGCGTCACGGGTGGAAATATTCGGGTTGCTCGGCTTGTTGAGGAAGATGTTGCTCTCGCCAGCCTTGCGGTCGGCGCCCTCCTGCACGGTCGCCAGCACCCCGGAATTCTTCAGCACCCGATACACCTCGCGGGTCGCCCCCGAGACCAGCAGGTGCCGGTCGTTGGCGCGCATGAACTTCACCAGATCCTCCAGCGCCAGCACCGAGGTCGCGTCGAGATGGCGCGCGTTCTTCAGCCGCAGGATCATGATCTTCAGCGATTCATCCGCCGCGGAGCGCTGGATCTGGGTGCGGAAGAGCTCGGCCGCACCGAAGAACAGGTCACCCTCGACGTGCACGATCGAGATCGCCGGGTTCGGGCGCTGGCGTTTTTCACCCATCTGCCGGAGTTCACCCGCATCGCTGAACTCATATTCCACCAAGTGTGGCCGGCTCGCCTTCCTCAGAAACAGGGTGATCGATAGCGCGACGCCGATGAAGATCGCCACGTGCAGTGGTGCGATCAGGGTGGAGATGAAAGTAACGATCAGCACCGCCGCATCGTCCGGCGTCGAGCGCGCGCAGACCCGGATGTTGTGGCGATTGATCAGCGCCAGCGCGATGCCGATGATCAGCGCCGCCAGCGCCGCCTTCGGCACATAGTCGATCAGGGAAATGCCGCCGAGCTTTGGCAGCCACGCGATCAGCAAGGCAGCGGACAGAACCAGCGTGCCCGAATAGATCGAGGACATTCGCGTGCGGGCGCCGGAGGAGAAATTGAGCGTCGAGCGCAGCAGCGATCCGGAAGCCGGCATGCCACCGGCGATGGCGGACGCGAAATTCGCCGCACCCACCGCGAACATGTCCTGGTTCACATCCGCACGATCGCCCGAGCGCGAGGCGATGGTCTTCGCCATCAGCGTGTTTTCCAAGCACGCGAGGAAGGCTACCGCGAGCGCGACTGCCACCAGCGACGAAATGTCCTCGAAGATCCCGGGACGCGCGAAGTGGGGCAGGGAAGGCAGCAGATCTTCCGGCGTGAAGGTGCGGAAGCGTGCGGCGTTCGCAAAGGGAGCCACACCTTTCTGGATCAGCGAGCCAAAGACGGCCGAGACCAGGATCAGGATGATCGCCAGATTCGGCCATCGCGGTCTCCAGCGCTTCATCAGCATGAACAGCGCGAAGGTCGTCCCCCCGATGATGATCGGCCCCAAGTCCGCATGCGGCAACGCCCGCACCAGTGCATCCGCCAACCCTACGAAGCTGCGCGGCCTCTCCTGATCCACCTCGAAGGCGATGCCTAACAGGTGCTTGAACTGATTGGTCACGATCAACACCGCGGCACCTGAGACATAGCCGACGAGCACCGAGCGGGAAACATACTGCAGCAAGTCGGCCACGCGCAGGATCGAGCCCAGCAGGCAGAAGATCCCGACCATCATCACCAGCAGCGGCACCAGCTGGGTCTCACGGGCGGCGAGCGCCGGTTCCACGGCAAAGAAGCCGAAGAGCATGAAAGCCGTCGCATTGGTCGGCCCAAGGATCGTGTGGCGGGATCCGGCGAACAGCGGCGCTATGATCGAGGCCGTCGCCGAGCACGCGATGCCGAAGACGATCGGCAGCTCGGCGATCGCCGCATAAGCCATGCCCTGCGGGATATCCAGCAGCGAGACATTCAACGCGGCCTTGCCATCCGCGCGGAACTTCTCGCGATCGTAGCGCCGCAGCGTGTGGAGGATGGGCAGCAGTTCCAGCTTTCCCCCGCGGAAGAACTCGCCGACGCGGCGAGCGATCCGTCGGGGCTGGAAATGCGAGCTCATGAAATCCTCATCATCAGCGGAAGCGGGCGCGGCGCAGCAGCACCAGTCCGAGCACCACGCTCACCACGTTCGGCGCCCAGGCTGCAAGCTGTACACCGGTGTGGCTCTTGCCGCCAATCAATCCGCAGACGAAGTAGGCCACGCCGATCAGCAGGCTGAGGATCAGGCCGGATGAAGTATCCTTGCGGCGCGCCTTGATGCCAAGCGGGATGCCGATGAAGGCAAACGCGAGACAGGCGAAGGACGAGGCGAAGCGCCGGTGGATCTCACCCTCGTAGTTCGCGATGAATCTTGCCGAGTCGATGGCCAGCGTCGTCTTGAGCTTGCTCCGCGTATCCTCCAGCTGTGGCTTGTAGGCTACCCCCTTGCTTTCCAGCTCCTTGACTTGCTGTTTGAGCGCCGCGACTTTTCCCACTCGATCTATCTGCGACTGTTTCAGCTCCTGGATCGTTTCGCGGATGGCTGCGATGCTCATGGCCGCCGGATCATCCTTGGTCATCCGGGTTTCATACGGCAGCACCACTGGCACGGATTCCTCTGCCAGCACGATCTGCGGTCTGCCCTTGTCGTCCGGCGCCGCATCATCGTCTGCCTTGGCACCGGTCAGTCCGGTGCTTCCGCCAGACGTCATGAACATCGCGTCGTAGAGGTGCAGCCGGAACTGCTTGTCCTCTTCGTCGATCACGGCCTTCGCCCTCATGGCATGGACGTAAATGTCGCGAGCCTCCGGATCATCGGGGTTGGCCACCTTGAAGAGATGGAAGCCCTGCATTGTCGAGCCATCGGACTTCTCGATATAGGCGCGCACATCCTTCAGGCTTTCCTCGAAGCGAGCCAGGCCATCCTGTTCGGCGGCAGCACTCAGCATGCTCCGCGGATCCATCGCGAAAGCCCGCATCTTGATGTTCTTCGAGATCGATCTCGCCCACGGCGCAACCTCGAGATTCAGCCACAGGCAGCCACCGGAAAGCAGGGCACCGAGCACGAACACCGGCAGTGAGATCCGGCCCAGGCTCATGCCAGCCACGCGGAAACCGGTGAGTTCATTCTCCGAGGACATGCGGCCGAACACCAGCAGCACCGCCGAGAGGAAGGCCCAGGGGATGGTGTAGATCAGCGCGAAGGGCAGCGTGGCCACCAGGAACTCGCCAATGATCGAAAGCGGAGCACCAAGTTCCACCACGAGCATTCGCAAGCTCTGGAACAGGCTGCCCATCACCAGGATCGTGCTCAGCAGCAGGATGGCGAAGAGCGTCCCTACGAGGACTTGGCGGCCGATGTAGCGGTCGGAGAGACGCATGGGTGCGTACAGCATGATTCGCCTCAGGCACCCTGTCTAGCGGGAGTTCCGGTGGTGACATTGGCTATACTCAGCGGGTGTATCTACGAAGGTTATTCACAGAACTCACTAACAGTTAGTGAATCCGGCCGAAAGTCCTTGCCCCGTCCGACTCTCTTGCTTTCCTCCACCGCGAATTCGCCCGGACGAGCCGGCCGGACTCTTTCACAAAAATAGCACGCGGTATGGGGTTTGCTTCCCCTGCCGTTCCTCCCAGCCAGCCCGCAAAAATCACCACATGCTTATCGATCCGTCCCGCGGCGAGTCCGCCGATGCCCAGCTCCAATCCCGTCGCGGTGCCCTCTGCACCCTCGGAGCCGGCGCTCTCGCCCTGCTAGCCACCACTGGCTCCGCCTCCGCCTTCTTCTCAAAGAAGCCTGGAATGTCGATCTTCACCCCGTCTGCCCCGGTCGACTTCAGTGACCTGCCGCAGGATTGGGTGACCCATCAGGGCGGCGAGTTGAAGGCGTATGCCGACTTCCTCGCGAGCCTGCGACTTGAGCGGTTGACGCCCCACCAGGTGATCGCATCCCACGCGAAGCAACGCGGATCGGTTTGGAATTCTCTCCCGCCACGCACGCTGTGGCGTCAAATGGCTCCCACCCTGCGCGTGATCGACCGCGTCTCGGCCCAGCTCGGTCAGCCGGTGAAGGAAGTCGTCTCCGCCTACCGCGCCCCGTCTTACAATGCCCGCTGCCCCGGTGCGAAGTCCGGCTCCTACCATCAGGCCAATGTCGCCATCGATGTGGTCTTCGATGCCTCACCCTCGACGGTCGCCCAGACCGCCCGCACCATGCGCTCCAGCGGACTGTTCCGCGGCGGCGTCGGTCGTTACCCGACCTTCACGCACATCGACACCCGCGGCCAGAACGTCGATTGGTGAGTTGTTAACCAGCGGCCATCTGCCTTTCAGCACCAACGGTGCGTCATCCCTCAGCCCAGCCCATCGGGCTGGGTAGCAGATGCAATACTCACGAAGGGCTGAAGGCCCGAAGCACGGTGGGCAGCCGGTAATCTTCACTCCACTCCCGCCCGCTCAAGGTCCTTCGCCTTGCGCTGGCTCACCGTCTCGAACTGCTCCTTCCACGCCGTCGTGGTCTTCCGCGACGTCGGCATCACATCTAACAGCGCAAGCGCCGAGTCGCACGCCGCCGCTGCCTCCTTGAATCGTCCGGCACTCTCCAGGATATCCGCTCGCTGTAGCGAAAAAGCCACCGACGGCCGCAGCCGCGCCGTCATCGCATCCACACGGCGCAACGCCGAGTCATAGTGCCCGAGCGGCACTTCCATCTCGATCGCCTTCTGGTGCAGCCCGGTGAATACCCCGAGCTTGGCCAACCCTTGATCAAGCACCGCGATCGCCTCCACCTTGTCACCCCGCTTTTCCAACCACGCGGCGCAGGTCAGCACGTCGCCCGGCGATGGCTTGGGCGAAAGATCCAGCGCCTGCCGCATCGCGGCGATCGCCTCGTCATGATTGCCTTTCTCTTCTTCCACTTCGGCGAGGAAGAGCAGCCCCGGCACGAACTTCGGATGCTCTTTCACAAGCTCAGCAGCCTTGGCACTCGTCGCCGCGTCCTTTTCGGTGCGACAAGTCCGGGCGTCTAACAGCAGATTCTCCGGCTGCTTTGGATCCAGCGTGAGCAACCGGGCGACCACCGGCCGCGCGAGTTCAGGATGACTGGTCGAAAGGAAAAGCCCGGCCTTCTGGCGCAGCACTTCCTGGTCATCAGGTGCCTTCGCCAGGTGCTCCTCCAGCTCTGCCAGTGTGTGGCTTGGATCGGGATGCGCCGAAAGCGTGAAGGGTAGCAACAACGCTGCGAGAACCGGCAGGGACAGCTTCATCGGGATGGATGGAAAAAGAAGTGCGCCGCGGCACCCAGGGGAGGGCAGGGGAGCCGCGGCGCTTTCGTGTCGGCAGGAGATCGATCTGCCAGATCAGGGAGTGACGGTCAGGCGCAGGTAGATCGAGGAGGGCGCCGGGCCATCGGTCACCGTGAGAACTGCTTCCAAGGTCTCCGGATCATCCTCGGCAGGCGACACCGCTTGGACCGCGATGGCGGCCGTCTGGCTGCCATTGCTTTCACCGGTGTGGTGCCAGTTCGTCAGGTCGGTGGACCACTCGACGGTGGCGGTCACATCGGTGGCACCCTTGGCGTGCGGGAAGCGGGCGGTGAAGCTGCCACTGGCCGCTGCGACCGCTGTGACCGTGGCACGGCTACCATCGTTCGAGCCATCGGTGCCCATGTAATATTCGAGCACGTTCGCCACACCGTCGTTGTCACTGTCGCTATCGGCAGCTCCGAGTTGATGCTCCTTGAGGAAGGCTTGCAGCGGGCGGTCGGCAATGGTCGCCGAAGCACTGGAAGTCCCCAAGTTGTAGCCGCCGCTCGCAGACAGCGTGAGGGCGAGCGATTCATCTCCTTCCGCTTCATCGTCGGCAAGGATGGTCACCGGGATCACGGCCGAGCTTTGGCCTGCAGGGATTTCAATCGTGCCGCTGAGCGGAGCGATGTCGCTGCCGGTGGCCGTGCCGGACGTGGTGTAGGAAACGGCCAGCGCTCCGGTCGTAGGACCCGTGCGAGTCACAGTGAAGGCAAGCGATTGATCGGCACCATACTCACCGCCGGTTGCGTCCGTCGCCTCGATGCTCACGGTTGGCATGATGACCTCCGCCTCGTGCGAAAGCGCGAATGGCACCACCATGAACCGGACATCGATCGCCTGGAAGTTGCCATTGAGTTCGGGCAGATCCTGCGTGAACACCCGGAACGAATTCCCATTCGCGGTGTAGCTGATGATGTTCTCCGCAGCCGTCCCGCTCGTGGCCGCATCGGCCGTGAGGAAGAGCGCCGAGTTGGACGGATTGACCACCGTGCCATCGCCGATCGTGAGATCGTAGTAGTTGGCATTCACGGTCACGTTGCCACCGGCGTCATTCAGCGCACCGTTGAGGATCGCGGGACTGCCAGTCGTGCGGATCATCCCGCTGAAGACTCCCGGCGTCGAATACGGCAGATAAACGAAGCTGAACGAGGCGTCCTGGCTGGTGCCTGCATTGTCGCGGACATCGATGATCCAGGTGCCGCTGCTGATCTTGACCGAGAGCACATTGTCGCCATCGGTGGATCCCACGTTCCCATTCGGGAACGCGAGCAGGTTGCCGCTGATCGAGAGGCCGGTCACGGTGTAGAGACCGCTGCCGGTCTTGTTCACCTCGACTCCAGCGGGCAGGTTGCTGGCAAGCACATGCCCATCGGGGTCGACCAGCGCACCGGTGAAGCCACCCGAGAAGGGCAGGAAAGCCACCGCGGTGCCGGCGGATTCCTCCGTGGTCGTCGGGTTCGCCCCCGCGGCATTGGGGTTCGAGTTGTCGGCCACGCTGACCAGCGCATTTCCAGAGCTGGAGAATGCCGAAACGATGTTGTCCGCGGATTGGCCGCCATTGTTCCAGTTCGCCACCGCGGTCACCCCGGAGAGAAAGGGAACGGGACTGCCATTCACCACGAGCGAAATGTCACCGGTGTTGCTGCCCGGGTTCACAAACGAACGCGGAGCGGCCGAGGTCCCGGCCACGGTCCAGTTCCCTTCGAAGAGACCAGCCGAGGCCGTCTTCACATTCGGAGCGGCCGGGTCCACCAGCACTTGCACCGAGATCGGGTTGGCCGCAGTGACAATGCCTTCCTCGTCGGTGGCCTTGGCGATGATCGTGTAGCTGCCGGCCGGGACGTTCGCCCAATCGAAGCTGTAGGGAGCCGTGGTATCTTCGCCGAGCAGCGTCGTGCCTGAGTAGAAGCCAACCTTGGTCACCGTGCCATCGAGATCCGATGCGGTGGCTTGCAGCGTGATGTTTGCCGGAGCGGCGAATTGCGTGCCATTGGCCGGGCTGGTGAGCGCCACCGTCGGCGGGAAGACCGCACCCTCCGCCGTGAACGAGCGGACCGGAGTCCGGATCGTGCTCGTGCCATCGCTGACCTCCGCATACCATTCGTAGCGACCACCCGACTCAAGTCCGGCCCAGTTGACCGTGGCCACGCCCGCCGGGACGGTCACGTTGCCAACTTCGGTGAACGGACCGACACCGCCGGACAGGTTCACGTCGAGCGAGAACTGGCTGTCCGCATCCGTCTCGTATTGATCGAGCGTGGGCGAATAGGTCTGCACGTCGATGCGGTTGAGCGTCGGGCGGAAGGTCATGATCCGCAGCCAGCCATCGCCACCGTTGGTGCGGCCCTGATAGTCGGCGAGGATCGAGTGGATCGTCCGCCCCTCGAAGGTGTCGCTGCGGCGGCCTTCGCCATGGATGTGGCCGCCATGCATCAGGATCAGGTTCGGATTGTCCTTCAGCGAATCATAGATCGCCTTGCCCATCGTGCTGAAGCTCGCAGGGTTGCCCGTGTTCACCATGTGGTGGGTGATCACGATGCCACGGCGGGTCGGATAGGCCTTGAGCAAGGCATCCGCCCAGTCGAGATCGGCCGCATCCGGCGTGGTGTCGTATTCGAGGCTGATGACGATGAAGTCCATGCCACCCGCGGTGAAGAGGGTGTAGTTGTTGTCAGCCTTCGTCGGTTCGGAGGTGCCGCCGTAGTAGGACTTGTTGGCGAAGTGGTTCACTCCGGTCGTCGGATGAACGCCGAAGTAGGTGTTGAAGTTGGTCGTGGTGCCATCCGCATCGCCGTTCGGGGTCTGGTCGTGGTTGCCCACCGCCACGATGTAAGGCACGCCTTCCGCCTGCATCGTCGTCGTTGGATTCTCGAGGGCGTAGAGCGCATTGCGGGCATTCGCCCACTCGCCGGCCACCGGCGTGTCGCCGTTGTCGGTGATGTCACCAAGGTGCAGCACGAAGCCGATCTTGCGGGCATCCTTCTCCGCCACGATCCACTCGGTCTGGGCCGAGAAGATCTGCGCCAGATTCCCACCGATGTTCTCCGAGTAGTACTGCGTGTCCGGCAGCGCGACCACGGTGAAGAAGTCCGACTCCGAGGCATTGCCGATGTTGCGGCCGTAGAACTTCACCTGAAGGTTGCCGCCGTTCAGGTCATTGACATTGGCGGACAGTTGGCCGACTCGTGGCACGTCGATCGCGGCATCGGCGGGCGAGGCCAGCGAAATGGTGGGCGGCACATCCAGATTGAACGGTGCCCCGGTGGTGCGGATCACGCCGTTGGCAAGCGTCCCATCGATAGCCGTGCCCGCACTGCTGAAGAGCGTGGTGCCGGAAGTTTCATCCATCGCGTAGCGGGCGACGAGACCCTGTGCGGAGGAAACCTGGCTGTTGATGGTGGATTGGATCTCGTCGAGACCGCGCGCCGTGTTCCAGATGCGCACTTCATCCATCTGACCTTGGAAATAGCCCTCGCGCGCACCGGTCGAATTCATCGCAGTGCCGAGGCTTGCGTGCTGGATCGAAAGGTTCTGCGGAACCTGGCCGTCCGTGCTGACGGTGGCCTCTTCCTTGCCATTGAGATAAAGCGTCCAGGCAGTGCCGTCGAACGTAACGGCAGCGTGTTGCCAAACACCGACCGGCACCACCGTCTGTCCCAAGGCAGGATGATTGAGCCCCGTGTTCGCATCTTCGAAATCCGCCGCCAGCTTGCCGGTGGCGACATCGATGCCCATGAAGTAGTTGCAATTGATGTTCGCCGGCGTGTCGGCTTCACCGCGGCCTTTCGCGATCAGCGGAATGGCAGTCACACCACCGGATCCGGTGCCCGCACCGACACCGCCCGCCTCACGCTTGAACCAGCACTCGATGGTGAAGGTGGAGAGCTTCAGCGCCGGATTGTCGCCGAAGGTGACGTAGTCATCCACGCCATCGAAGAACAGGCCATCGGTCCCGGCAGGCGGGGCCACGGAAATCGTTGCCGCAGTGGAGGTGGTGTATCCGCCCTTGTCATCGATCGCCCGTGCCTTCAGGTCGTGCGTGCCAAGACCAGCGTCGTTCCACACGAATTCATAGGGAGCGGTGAGATCTTCGCCTAGCAGCGTGTCCCCGTCGTAAAACTGCACCTTGGTCACCGCGGTGTCGTCGGTGGCGGTGGCCGTCAGCGTGACCGGCGCTCCGAAGATCGCATTCGTGCCGCCGGCAGGCGAAGTGAGGCTCACGACCGGCGGAGGATTGGTGGCGAACAGCGCGAAACTGAAGCCCACTTCGTTCGCCGCCAGGTTCTGCAGGCCCGGGTTCGCCGTCGCAGTGCCCGGGATGTCGCGTCCTTCGATCACCCAGCGGTTGTTTGCGCCGTCCCATGCGAAGCTCCAGATGTTGTCGCCGCGGTTGGTGCCGCTGACGATGGAACCTTCCGGGCTGATCAACAGCACGCTGTTGGAATCATTACGACCGGGAGAGGAAAGATACCATTGGCCGGTGCCACCTTTCGTGACGGTGAAGGTGCCGGAGTTCGCGACCGCGTCACCCTCGGCATCGATGCGTCCCATCGCCGCCACATCGCTGTGACCGGAGGGGATGTAAACAAAGGCCACCGGATCGTTTTCGAAGCTGAAGGCGTCGGCTCCGTTGTCCTTGCAGATCAGCGTGAAAGTGCCGTCCGCGTTGGCAGAGGAAAGGGCATAGTTGTCCTCGTTCTTGCCGCCGGTGACGAGCAGAATGCCATTCTGGCTGGTGGCAGGCACCGCAGCGAAGGTGCCGCGTGAAGCGTTATAGCCGCCAAGCCGCAGCGTGTAGAAGCCGGCATTGGCGGTGCTGTCAAAGACCGTTGAGGTGCCCGGATCGGTCGCGCCGCTGGTCACGGTGAACCCGGCGCTCTTGCTCGCGAAGCCGGTCATCGCGCCGTTGTTGTCGGTGTTCGTCACCCAACCGCCGAGCCAGTCGGTGTACTTGAAGTAGCCGAAGGATTGGCTCGTATTCCATTCGTCGCCGGACGGGAAGAAGGTCGCGGCGTCAGTGGTGGTGATCGCCGTATTGCCGATGTTGATGGAGCTGGAATAGCCATCATAGGTGATCCCGATGTTGCCGGGCGATTGAATCGCCGGCGTGGCGAAGCCGAGACCTGCTCCAATCGGATTCGGCGTGGTGCCCTGGTTGCTGCGGCCATTCTCGCGCAGCGAAACCATTAGGATGCCATTCGTCACATCAGCGGAAGGCGTCGCGCCATCGAAGCGCAGGCCGAAGTCACCGCGCGTGCCGCCCACATAGGTGGCGCCATTGCTTTGCGACAGCGCACCGGAAACGCCAGTTGCGCTGTTTCCCGTGTCGTTCTGGGTGATGGCGAGATTCCCGATAAGGGGGACTGCTCCGAATGCCGGCGAGAGCAGGCAGGCAGTGAGGGAAGTGATGGCGAGCCGGGCTCGGCCCTGAGGAGAGGTATGGTGCATGGGGCGTTAAAAACGCCCGAGGCATCTACCTGCGATTCACCATCCGCGAACCTGCATTGTGTGAGGAAATCGGGACGTGAAACTTTAGTCACGTGAAAGGAACCCGTGCCACATCCCAAGTGACGGAATGGTCAGGAAGCCACTCCTGTTAGAGCACCTTCTCGAACACCCTCGAATCACGCCCGCTTTCCTCAAGCTGCCGGCGACGAGGCTCTGGCAAGGCGTCCGGCCCCGCCAAGGTATAGCTCACCCGGTTCTCGAAAAAGTCCGCCGCACGCGTGGTCAGCGCGAAGACCCGCGGCAAGCCCTTCTCGCGGGCCACCTGCTCGGCGTGCTTCACCAGATCCACGCCATAGCCGCGGCCTTCATGATTGAGCTTCACATACAGGCAAGCGACTTCCGCAGTGTGATCCCCCGGGTATTCATGCAGCGCCACGCAGCCGACCACGTTGTCGTCGATCGCCATGACGTAGTAGTCACCGATCTTGGCCTGGATGTCCTCATACGTGCGGGCCACCAGCTTGGTCCGCCGCACCGAGCGGCCGATCATGCCGAGCAGCTCGGGAATATCTTCCTCCCGCAGCGGCCGGATCTCCCGGTAGCTATCGGCGTGAATCATCGTGCCCACACCTTCGTTTGAGAAGAGCTCGTCGATCAGCACACCTTGGCGGCGGCCATTGAGCACATGGACGCGCGGCACTCCCTTGCGACACGCCTCCGCGGCAGCCCGCAGCAGGTCAGCACCCGTCACCGTTCCCGAACCTGCCAATTCATCGGCATCCGCCGCCCGCACCGCAGGCACCGGCTCGCCATCGATGAGAATCGCCTCTTCTAACAGCGCGATCAATTTCACCGCGCCGATCCCGAGCGTGAAATCGACGACCTGCGGATCAAGCGGATCATTCGACGAGGCGTCGGCCACCACCGTCTGCCCACGGCCGAGGATGGCTCGAGCCTCCTCCACCGCACCCGGGTCACCGAGCGGGCGGGTGAGTCGGGCCGACATAATCTCGCACTCCAGCGTCCAGTCGTAGAGATCCTTGATGTCGCCACCCAGCACCCCGAGAATCAGCTTCACTCCCACATCTTCCATCGCCGCGAGATCCAGCAGGCTTTCCGCGATCGCGGGCTCGGGCAAAAGCCCGGCATCAATGAGCACGACGAAAACCTTCCCGCGGAACTGCGGGACATACTGGAGCACCGCTCGAAAATCACCCTGGTCGGCCACGCCCGATTTCTAGCAGGGATCGGGACGCCTGCAACCGTTTGGGCCGTCTTGATTAACCGGTCCGGGGTATTTGCCATCCCGGCGGCGGGGAGGTCCGATGGTGTCCTCGACAATCTGCCTCTTCGTCCCTCAAACTGTGCCACCGTGCGACTCCTGCTCGCCATCTTCCTCCTGACCCTGCTGCCGCTCCTTTCCGCCGAGCGCCCGCGGGCCATGGTCCGGCAATGGCAGTCGGAGGACGGCCTGCCGGGAAACGTGGTGCGCTCGATGGTCCAGGCGGCCGATGGCTACCTCTGGGTCGCCACCGCGGAAGGCATCGCCCGCTTCGACGGCATCGATTTCGACGCCATCGAACCGGATGGCGAGCTGCGCCAATTGCGCTTCGCCTTTTGGCGGATGTTTGCCCCGGAGGATGGCAGCGTGTGGGTGGCCACCTTCCAGGGCGGGCTCTTCCGCATCCGTGACAGCCGCCTGGAGCGCGTCGTCCACGAAGTCGCGAGGTCGCGGCCACCATTGATCAACCAGCTGATCCTCGATGGCAGCGGAGTCATTCACTTCCTCCGCGGCGAGGAAATCTGGAAGGTGGAGAATGGCACGCCGTCGCAGGTGGAGAAGCCGTCACAGGACCTGATCGACCGCTTTGCCCGGGACCACGAGAAGCAGATCGCTGGCGGTCGTGCGGTGGATGGCGTGGCTGCGGGGACTGTGGCACAACTCCACACCAGGGACGGCCGCCTCTGGGCCGCCGATGCGACGGGCCGCTTGGTGATCGACGGTGAAACGCCGGTCGACCTGCCGGGTGTGGCCTCTCCCTACGTCTTCAATGAACTGCTGGAAGACCGCGAGGGCAACGTCTGGGTCGCGACACCACTCAGTGGCCTGGCTCGCGTGCGACGCAGCCGGGTCGAGCCGCTTTCCACCACCGATGGCCCTGAGCCCGCTGCGTTCGGCGTGATGCAGGACCGCTCCGGCGTCTGGTGGATCGCCAACCGCCGCGGCGGGATCGACCGCTGGACCGAAGAAGGAGGAGTGGAGCACTTGGAACTCGTGCCCACCGGTTACCAGCGGCCGGTGGCGACCATGTTCGAGGACGCCAAGGGGCAACTATGGGTGGCTGCACGCGGCGGCTCGGTCTTCCTGAGAAAGCCAGATGGTTCCTTCGCCCAGCAGTTCCAGAGAACCCAGGTGCCGTCCAAGGTGCGAACGATGCAACAGGATGGCCAGGGAGTCTTGTGGTTCGGAGGGACGCAAGGTCTTGCCTCCTATGATGGCACGGCCGTGCACGTGTATGGCGAGAGCGATGGGTTTCCCAAATGCGAGGTGACCGTGCTCATGCGCGATCACGATCGCATGCTGGTCGGCACCAATGACGGTCAGGTCTTCGCCGGCGGCAGTCGCGGCTTCCGGCTATTGGGGAATCCCGCACCGCTCAAGCACTGGTGGGTTTCCGGCCTCCTCGCCGTGTCTCCGGACGAGCTGTGGGCGACCACGCTGGGCGGCGGCGTCTTCCTCTGGAATGGCAAGTCATGGCAGCAGTTCGCCGCGGACGATGGCTTGCCGGATGCGCGTCTCACCAGTGTCCTCAGCGACGACCGCGGGCACCTGTGGTTCGGTTCTCTGGGTGGCATCCTTCGAGCGAGCCGCCAGGAATTCCTCGATCGCGCGAACAAGCCGGACCGCCAGATCCACTGGCTCAGGCTCGATCGCTCGGACGGCTTGCCGACCCGCGAGTGCATCGGCGGATACCAGCCCGCAGGCTGGAAGGGGAAAGACGGGCGACTCTGGTTTCCCACCGGCAGCGGCGTGGTGCGCGTGCGTCCGGATTTAGTGGAGGTGAATAAGGTGCCGCCACCGGTCTATCTCCGCAGCACGCGCATCAATGGCGTCCAGCCGGAAGAGCAGGACGGCAGGATCGAAGCCGGCCCCGGCCGCTCGCGCGTCGAGTTCCGCTTCGTCGGACTCAGCTACAGCGCACCGGAAAAAGTCACCTATCGCGCTCGCCTCCAAGGCCTCGATGATTCCTGGCGCGAACTCGGCAACCAACGCTTCGCCGCCTACGAAGCCGTGCCGCCCGGGCGCTATACCTTCGAGGTAATGGCGGTGAATGGCGACGGCGTGTGGAGCAAACAGGCCGCCCGCGTGGCCATCCGCATCAAGCCGCACTTCTGGGAGTCGGCATGGTTCATCTTCACCGTCACCGCACTCACGCTGGCATGCACCGCCACCATTGGCTGGTACCTCGCACGCCGCCGCATGAAGCAGCGCATCCAGGCGCTCAAGATCAAGAATGCCCGCGAAGGCGAGCGCACCCGCATCGCACGCGACCTCCACGATGACCTCGGCGCGAGCCTGACGGAAATCTCGATCCTCTCCGCGCTCGCCGCCGAAGGCGGAGACGAAAGCACCATGCGCCCTGCGCTCGACCAACTCTCTAACAAGGCCAAGGCCGTCGTTGGCACGCTCGATGAAATCGTCTGGGCCGTGAACCCGCGCGACGACACCTTGCGGTCGCTCGTCGACTACCTCGCCGCCTTCGCCCGCGAGTTCCTCGACACCGCCGGCATCGCCCTGCGCACCGATATCCCACGCAATATCCCCGAGACACCTCTCGATGCTCCCGTTCGCCACGGAGTCTTCCTCGCCGCGCGTGAAGCGCTGAACAACTTGGTCAAGCACTCGAAGGCCACCCAAGCGCGCCTCGCGGTCCTGCATGAGCCGACCAAGCTCGAGATCCGCATCGAGGACAACGGCCGCGGCTTTTCTCAGGAATGGGAGGCCAAGGGCTACGGCGTCGCCAACCTCCGCGAGCGGATGCAAGCCGCCGGCGGCGATTGCTCCATTTCCAGTATAGCAGGCGAGGGGGTAACCGTAACCCTGACCTTGCCACTGCTTGCCGACCCATCAACCCAAGCCTAATCTACCTACCGTGTCTGCAAAACCCGAGACCACTGACGTCGCCATCGTTGAAGACAATGCCGCCCTCGGCAGCAGCCTGAAGAAGGTGGTCGAGTCAGACCCGACCTTGCGTTGCATCGGCGTGTGGACCACGGCCGAGGACGCACTGAAAAAGATCGATGCCTTCCGCCCGCAGATCGTGCTGATGGACATCAATCTGCCCGGCATGTCCGGCATCGAGGCCACCGCCCGGCTGAAGCAACACCTGCCGGACGTGAAGGTGGTGATGGTCACGGTCTATCGCGACCACGACAAGATCTTCGCCGCATTGAAGGCCGGCGCCTGCGGCTATCTGCTCAAGCGCTCGAACCCCGCGGAAGTCCGGGAGGCCATTCTCGACGTCCGCACCGGTGGCGCACCGATGAGCCCGGAGATCGCCCGCCGTGTGGTCGAAGCCTTCCACCAGCCAGTGAAAGCCGAACCGTCTCTCCTTGACGAAGTAAAACTCTCCAAGCGCGAGACCGAGATCCTCGAACTGCTTTGCGAAGGCCTCGCCAACAAGGAAATCGCCGACCGGCTGGACATCTCCGTGGAGACCGTCCGGGTCCACCTGAAGCACGTCTACGAAAAGCTCCACGTGCGCTCGCGAACCGAGGCCGCGATGAAATACCGCGACTCTCGCGAAGAACCGAGGTTTCCAATTTAACTAACCCTGCGTGGCCGATTCGGCCGCGTTCAGGGCTTTCGGCGTTATGGGTCGAAACTACCCCCATTGGGGTAATCGACGGTTATGTGGGCATGATGGATAACGATTCTTGTATTGCCGGGATACCGGCAATGCCTCCTTCCCAAGGGAGAAAAACCCTCAAAACCCCATAACCCATGAAACACACGCCATTTGGTGCGGATATCCGTGCCTCTTTGCTTGCTTGCGCGTCTTTGTGCGCAATCTCCACCGGTCACGCCGCGAATGGCAGTTGGTCGGGACTCACCAGCCCCGGCCTCTGGAATAACACCGCCAACTGGACCGGAGCTGTCGTCGCCGACGGAGCGGGGAACACCGGTAATTTTTCCACCGTCGATCTGCCAGCAGGTCTCTTCACCGTATCGCTCGATACACCGCGCACGCTCGGCAGCCTGACCTTCGGCGATACCGATACGTCCACCGCCGGTTCATGGCTCATCGATAACAATGCGGTTCCCACCAATATCCTCACGCTCTCGGGAAGTCCCGTCGTCACGGTAAATGCGCTCGGCACCGGAGCCCAAGCCGAGATTAGCGCAGTCCTCGCAGGCACGGAAAGCATCTCGAAAGCAGGCGCCGGCGCCTTGGCCTTGAGCGGTGTAAACACCTACACCGGCGGCACCACTCTCAACGCGGGAACTCTCGCCCTTAACAACGCGGCCGCTCTCGGCACCGGCGCTCTCACCATCAATGGCGGCGCTCTCGGCAATACCTCGCTTGCAGCCGTTACTCTTTCCAGCAATCCCAACCAGACATGGGCAGGGGACTTCGCCTTCACCGGCCCTCAAAACCTCGTGCTTGGCACCGGCAATGTCTCGGTCCCGGCAGCCCGGATCGTCAATGTGTCGGCTGGCATTCTCGAAGTGTCCGGGATCATCACCAGCGCTGCCGCCTTCACCAAGGACGGCGCGGGCGAACTCCGGCTTCATGGGGATAACCTCGCCACCTCCACCGGCCCGCTGACCTTGAAGGGCGGCACTCTCCGGATTCGTGGCAATGTCCCGACCGGTGGTACCGGTGCCGTCATCAACCAAAACCCGCTGGGGGCTGCCGCTCGCACCATCACCTTCGAAGGCGGTGCCTTGATGGCCAATGGCCACCAGGGAAGCAATGGTCCCACCGTCGGCGCGATCACCCAACCCTTCACCATCGCCGCCGGTCAGACCGGCACCTACTACCACGCTCAGCGCGGCAGCATCACCTCCACCATCAGCGGTGCTGGCACCTTCAATTTCGTCACCAACTACGTCCGCGGCGATATCAACGGCAACTGGGCCGGTTTCACCGGGACGCTGAACATCAGTGCCGCGACTGCGGGTAACTCTGACTTCCGGATCGCCGGAGGCACGACCTTCAACGCCGCGATGCGGGTGAACATCTCCAACGCATCGGTTTCCCAGACCTACAACCCACCGAACAATACCGTCGGCACCACTCATATCATCGGCACTCTGACGGGAACTTCCGCAGCTTTCATGGGCGGCAGCACGGTCAACGGACGCTTCGTAAACTGGCAAGTCGGTGCCTTGAACGAAGACTCCGAATACGCCGGGGTCATCGCGAACTCAACCGGAGCCGCGCGCTTGTACAAGGTCGGCACCGGCACGCTGACTCTCAGCGGCACCAATACCTACACCGGCGATACGCAGCTGAATGCCGGCAAGATCCAGGTCGGGACGGGCGGAGCCACCGGCAGCCTCGCCGCTACCAACGTGATCACCACGGCCGGAACCCAGCTGATCTTCAACCGCGACAACACCGCCATCAGCGCTTATCCGGGCATCCTTTCCGGCCCCGGCACCATCACGAAGAAAGGCACCGGCCAGATCAATTTCAGCGGGGTCAACACCTACACCGCGGGCACCGTGATTGAAGGCGGCATCATCGGGGTCAATAGCGCTTCATCGCTCGGCGCTGCCGCCGGTGCTGTTAGTTTCACCACCGGTGACGGCGGCATCATCGCCATCGCACCGGGAATCGTCGACGCTCATCCCTTCAGCGTGGCCAGCGGCATCACGACCTCCTTCGGTGCTGCCACCGCAGCGGACTCGCTGGAAGTCACCAGCGGGATCACCGGCGCAGGCTCGCTCGCGGTCACGGGCAGCGGCGTGCTGACACTTTCGGGAGCGAATGCTTACGGCGGCACCACCACGATCGCCACCGGCAGCCTGGTTGCCACCAATGTCACCGGCAGCGCCACTTCAACCGGCGCGGTTGCACTTTCCGGCGGCACGTTGGCTGGCACCGGCACCATCTCCGGCGCGGTCGCAGCGACCAATAACTCATCGATCAAACCCGGTGCTCTCACTCCGACATCTTCCGGCGTCGGCAATCTAACAGTGGGCTCGCTCGCCCTTGCAGGCGGCAACACCATCTACACCGAGTTCACCGACGCCACGACCTACGACAAGATCATCGTCACGAACACGAACGGCCTGACCTCGTCCGCCTCTCTCGCCAATCCCGTGATGGTGGATCTCCGCGTGGTGAATTCCGCTGCCAAGTGGACCTCGCCGGGCACCTACACCATCGCCCAGTTCGCAGGCTCCTTCGTGGGCAATGCCAATGACTTGTTCGAAGTCACTCCGGCGAGCCAACAAGCAGGCCAGACCTACACCTTCTCAGTGAGCGGCAACCTGCTCCGACTGACCGTCGCAGGAGCGTTGCCATCGATCTGGAACGTCAACGCCTCAGGCAACTGGAGCACCGCCGGCAACTGGCAAAACGGCTCCCCGAATGCCATCGGTACCACCGCCGAATTCAGCAGCGCCATCACCGGCCCGCAAACGGTCACCTTGGACGCCGCCCGCACCGTCGGCTTGATCAAGTTCAACAACGCCAACGCCTACACCGTCGGCGGCAGCTCCACGCTGACCCTGAACCAAACCACCGGCAATGCCGAGATTCAGGTGCTCTCCGGCGCTCACACCATCTCGGCACCAATCTCGCTGGCCGATTCACTCGACCTCAATCTCTTCAATGCCGCCAATTCGCTGTCCTTGCTGGGAAACATCAGCAGCAGCGGCAGCATGGGCATCGCGAAGACCGGCCCGGGCAGCCTGACCCTCGGTGGAAACAACACGTTCACCGGCGGCGTAAACTTCGCCAACGGCACACTGACCTTCTCTAACAACAGCCTCGGCACCGGCACTCTCACGCTGAACAATGCCACGCTCGCATGGGCATCCGGCAATACCCAGGACATCACCGTCGGCCGCACGGTCATCTTCGGTGATGATCCGATCACGTTCTTCATGGATGACAACGTCACCCTCGCGAACGACTTCGGCTCGCCCGGGATCGCGAACTTGACGAAGACCGGTTTCGGCACGCTCAAGATTGTGGCCGATGCCAGCCTCTTCGGCAATCTGACCGTCGCGAGTGGCAACCTCACACTCGGCAATGGTGGAGCCACCGGTTCCATCTTTGGCAACATCAGCCTGCCCGATGCCGCCAGCGTCCTGACGGTAAGCCGTTCCGGCGATCATTCGATCAACAATGTCATCTCCGGTGCTGGCAGCCTCGTCCTGAATGGCGCGGGCATCCACACGCTGAACCAGCCGAATACCTTTACCGGACCCACCACCATCAACAGCGGCACCGCCTATCTCGGCAATAGCTTGGCACTCCAGGGCAGCACCTTGGGTTACAACACCATCGGTGGCAGCTTGAACTTCGGCACGAATACCGTGGCGACCCTCGGCGGCTTGGAAGGGGACAAGAACCTCACCCTTGAGAATACCGATGTGGTCCCATCCGCGGTGACTCTCACCGCCGGTGCCAATGGTGTCAGCACCACCTACACCGGCATCTTGTCCGGCCCCGGCTCCTTCACCAAGGCCGGCGCAGGCATCATGACCATGACCGGCGCGCACACCTACACCGGTGCCACCCAGGTCAATGGCGGTGCCTTGGAATTGAGCGCTGGCGTCACCCTGAACAATACCACCGTGAGCGTGGGTGCCACCGGCCGCTTGACCAGCAATGGTGCCACCATCACCGCTTCCGCTTTGTCGAACGTCGCCAATGCCGCAGCCGGCGGGGCCCAGCTCCAATTGCTCGGCGGCACGGCCAGCTATCCGCTCGGCATCAATGCCGTCGGCAACAGCACCCAAGGCTACCAAATCCTGGTGTCCTCCGGCGCGACTCTCACCGCCGGCCCGATCACCCTCGGCCGGTCAGGCCTGAATCTGGGCACGGAACCCACCGCGGGCTCCGCCACCGATGGCCTGCTGGTAACCGGCGGCGATGTCGATATCAATGGCACGCTCACCCTGGGCAATGCCTCGTCGAACTCCTCGGTCAGCACTCAGATCACCTCAGGCACCCTGGATGTCACCGGCGCGATCTCCGTCGGCCTCAACAACGGTGGCCGCTGGTCGGTCCTCGATGTGGCGGGCGGGGCCTTCAGCAGCACCGACACGGTCACCGGCATCCGCCTCGGTGGACCTCAGCAGGGCAATGCCGCCTTCCTCGCACGCGGCGGTGTGGCCACGGTCGAGCGCTTCCAGTTCGGCAATCTGGCCCTCGGCGGGACCAGCACGGTTCACGTCAATGGCGGCGAACTCTATGTCGGCTCCGGCGGCATGGTCATCGGCACCACCGAGCCCGGCTTCGTCGCGACCTTGCGGCTCTCCGGCGGCACGCTCGGCGCGAAGGCGGATTGGTCGACCTCGATTCCGGTCGCCACCGCAAACACCATCGCGGTCAAAGCAGCGGATGCCTCGAACGTTGCTCACAACATCACACTCTCCGGTGCCATCACGGGCACCGGTGCCTTGGTGAAAGAGGGGGGCGGCACGCTTACCATCTCGGGTGCCTACAGCTATTCCGGCAGCACTGCCGTCACTGCCGGGACACTTGTCCTGAAGTCCGGCACCCTGAATGACAATGCCGGCGTGGAAGTCACCACCGGTGCCGTCTTGAACCTCGACTTCGTCGGCACCGACACGGTCCTCGGCTTCAGCATCGACGGCACGCCACAGGCCTCCGGCACCTGGGGTGCCATCGGCTCGGGTGCCGCCCACCAGACCGCACGCATCACCGGCACTGGTCTGCTGAATGTTCCCGCCGATCCGTTCGGCAGTTGGATCGCCGGCTTCCCGGCAGTCGGTGCCCAGAACGGCAAGTCCGATGATCCCGACCACGACGGCCTGACCAACCTCGATGAGTTCGCTCTCGACGGCAACCCGGCCAGCGGTCTCGCCAACAGCAAGGTCCGCGTGCAGGTCGAGACGGTCGGAGCCGAGCAAGCGCTGGTCATCACGTTGCCGGTCCGCAATGGCGCGACCTTCGCGGGAGCGACCTCGAAGACCGCCACGGTCGACCGGATCGTCTACACCATCGAAGGCACGAACACCGTGTTCCTCTTCGACCAGGTCGTGACGGAAATCACCGCGAGCACGGCCGGCATGCCAGCAGTGAACACCGGGTGGACCTACCGCACCTTCCGCCTCAATGGCGCCGTCGGCGGAGCCACGCCGCGCGGGCCGAAAGGCTTCCTGCGTGCCTCGCTCGCAGAACAACTCTGACCCCTTTCTCTGGGTATCAATACGGGTAAAAAAGAGCGGCCCGGGAGAGCGATCTCCCGGGCCGTTTTGATTGCACTTTAAAAAAGGCAGGGGACTTGGCCCGCTCAGGACTCCGCGGTGATCGGCTTGTCCAGCACGTTGATGCGTCCCGTATCCAGGCGATATGCCCAGCTATGAATTTGAAGCGGCTGCCCGCGTTCCCAGGCATCCTCGACGATCGTCGTGCGGGCCACATTCTCCGCATTGGAAAGCACGTTGATTTCGCAAAGCCGATCCAGCGCATCCGTCGGCGACAGCGCCGCCAACTCATCCTCCCGTCGCCGGGCGATATTGCGCACGTGGCGCAACCAGTTATCCACGAGACCGTGGCGCTCATTCCCCAGAGCCGCCTTCACGCCCCCGCAACCGTAGTGACCGCAGACGATGACGTGCTTCACCTTCAGTACATCCACCGCGAACTGCAGCACGGAGAGCATGTTGAAGTCCGTCTGCACACACACGTTCGCCACATTGCGGTGAACGAAGATCTCACCGGGATCGAGACCGGTGATCTGGTTCGCCGGCACCCGGCTGTCCGAGCACCCGATCCACAGATACTCGGGCGTCTGCTGAGACACCAGTCGCGAGAAAAATTCCGGATCTTCGGACACTCTGGCCGCAGCCCACACGCGATTGTTTTCCAACAAATGATCAAGCGAAGACATCGGCGGGGATCAAACCGCACCAACCCCGCCTTGTCCATGCCCACCCCCGTCAAATCCGTCAGCCGCTGGGAGCGCGGAACTGGAGCGCAGCGGAAGTGGTCCGGGCCATTTCCTCTTATCCGGACAACCTCTGGCCCGCAGAAGCACCAACTCGCTCCGCTTCTCCATTAACCTCCCCCCCCCAGCCGTCGGAGACCCGGACTGCGCGCAGCCCTGCTGCCGCTCAATGCCAGCAGCCCTGCTGCGGGGAAGCACCGGGCGGCCCTCTCTCCACTCTGAAAGCTCGCACCATTTTCTCCCCTTGGCACCTCGCCCCCACCACCTAAATTCCCCGCGTGCCCGATCTCTTCGATGTCCCAGCCTCCGGCGAACCCCGCCGCGACGACAATGGCACCGGCGAGCCGCTTGCCTCCCGCATGCGGCCGCGCTCGCTCGATGAAATCGCCGGCCAGAAGCACATTCTGGGCGAGGGGAAGCTTCTCCGCCGCGCCATCGAGGCAGATCGCTTCGCCTCGCTCATCTTCTACGGCCCGCCCGGCACCGGGAAAACCACCCTCGCCAGCGTCATCGCCCGCACCACCGGCTCACGCTTCGAGGCCCTCAACGGTGTCGAATCCAACGTCGCCGAAATCCGCGCCAAAATCGACCAGGCCCGCACCTGGCGCGACCTCCGCGGCGAAACCACGATCCTCTTCATCGACGAAATCCACCGCTTCAACAAAGCACAGCAAGACGTCCTGCTCCCGCACATCGAGCGCGGCACCGTCCGCTTCATCGGCGCCACCACCCACAATCCCTACTTCTACGTCAACTCGCCGCTGGTCTCGCGCTCGCAGATCTTCCAGCTCGAATCCGTCTCGACCGAGGACCTACTGCCCGTCCTCCAACGCGCCCTCAGCGACACCGAACGCGGTTTCGGCACACTCAACATCGAAGCCGCCCCCGAAGCCCTCCAGCACCTCGCCGTCATGTCCGACGGCGATGTCCGGAAAGCACTCACCTCTTTAGAGCTCGCGGTCCTCACCACCCCGCCTTCTCCATCTACCATCTCCGATCTCCCATCTGCCATCCATCTCACCCTCGCCGTCGCCGAAGAATCCATCCAGCGCAAGGCCATCGTCTACGATGCCGATGGCGACGCCCACTACGACACCGCCTCCGCCTTCATCAAATCCATCCGCGGCTCCGATCCCGATGCCGCCCTCTACTGGCTCGCCAAGATGCTGCACGCTGGCGAAGACCCGCGCTTCATCGCCCGCCGCCTGGTCATTTCCGCCAGCGAAGACATCGGCCTCGCCGACTCGAATGCCCTGCGCGTGGCCATGGCCGCCCAACAAGCCTACGAATTCGTGGGCATGCCCGAAGGCCGCATCCCGCTCGCCCACGCCACCGTCTATCTCGCCACCGCCCCGAAATCGAACACCGCCTACGCCGCGATCAACGAAGCCATGGCCGATGTAGAGAAAGGCCGCACCCTCGCCGTCCCCGAGCACCTGCGCACCAAGACCCGCAAGAAGCTCGCCGCAGCCAGTGGCACCGATGAGGAAAAGATGCGCTACCTCTACTCCCACGACTACGAAGGCGGCTACGTCCCTCAAGCCTACCTCCCCGAAGGCCGCATCTACTACCACCCCGGCGAAAACGGCCTCGAAAAGCGCATCAAGGAGCGGATCGACTACTTCAGGAGCTTGCACGATTCATCCAACAAGGGGCCCGAATGAAGCCCCCCGATCGAATCCAGAATCCGACGAAGATCGACCGAACCCGGATCGAAGCGATCCTCACGGCGGGAAAAAGACCGACGATCCAGTTCGACGATGCCCACTACAACGACGCCCTGTTGAATGACATCAACGGGCTCTGTCGGATCTTTGGCGACGAACTTGAGATCCGGTTCTACGGACATTACCAGAATGGATTTGATGGCAAGTGGCTCACCCATCTTCCGGATGTCGCCTGGCTTTCGCTCGACTGCCTGACGACCATGCGGTCGACGGAATACTTGGCTGACCTCGCCAATCTCAGGAAGCTGGCTTTCGCGGTCTTCGAGTCGCGAGATCCGAAGATATTGGAAGGCCTTTGCCTGGAGCAGTTAGTGGCCTTGCGAATTGGCGAGAGCAGGAAGCTCGTTGTGGATCTCGGACCTTTGGAACGGTGTGGTCGATTGGAGTCGCTCAACATTTCCGCCCAGAACAACGGATTGGAAGTGGTTAGTCGCTTGTCCACCCTGCAAAGCCTCTCGCTGTGCTCGATTGCGAGGAAGATTCCCCTGCCGAGAACTGATCTCATCCCCAGTCTCAGGAAGATGCTTCTGATTTTGGGCGGTCGCGAGGAAATCGATGGCATCTCTTCCAACAGCTTGGAGGAACTCGATGTGATTCGAGTTCGCGGACTCTCATCCGTCGGAAACCTTGCTCGCTTCCCGTCTTTGAAATACCTGACGATTGAGGATCAGGCCCAGCTTGCCACTGTCGATCTCGGCAATGCTCCGGAGACCTTGGAGAAGCTCATGCTGGTGAATTGCAAAAGCCTCGCCGATCTAGGGAACCTCCAAGCTCTCCCTTCTTTGGTCCGGCTTGAAAAACTCTGCATTTCGAACTCGGTCCTCGATCTGGAAGACCTGCTGGCGGCTCGTTTGCCGGCATCGCTCCGCAGCTTTGGTTTCTGGACCAGGCGAGCGAAAGAGGATCGAGCGATCCGAACTCGGCTCGACGCCTTGGGCTACGACGCCCAATTCTGGTCGTGAGGGCAGCGGGGGTGGAAATGTGGAACGTCAGTTCTTCTCGTAGGCGCGCTGGTGACAGCGCAGAACGGTTTTCCCATCAGCACACCCTCTGGAACTCCGCGCCAGCCTCCCAAAGTAGAAAGCCAACCCTCGCTCAAATAAGAGCTGGAATTTTAGCCATTATGGACATAAATGACCTTTGTGGACAAAATATCAGCCCTTAAGTTCCGCAACCCGGTCCACCTCGTCAAGACCATCGGCGAGCGCCTCCGCCAGGCGCGCTTGGCCCGGGGCTGGACTCAGGACGAACTGGCCGGACGCGCCGGCATCGCGCTTTCCACACTCAAGTTGATGGAAGCCAAGGGCAACGGATCGCTCCAGCGGTTTGCGCGGGTTGCCGTCGCGCTTGGCCTTGATGGCGACCTCCGCGAACTCTTTGCCCGCCCTGCCGCAGCGGAATCGATCGAAGCCCTGGAGCGCATGGAACGGAAGCGCGCGCCGCGACAGAAGAAGGGCGGGGAGAAGACACCCAAATGAACCTCGACGTCTCATATCATGACCAAGAGGTTGGCCGTCTCCATCAGGACGACCGAGGCCAGGTGATGTTCGAGTATGCCGCCTCGTGGCGGAGTGGATCACCCTCGCGCGAGCTATCACCACTCTACCTCCCCAACTCCACCACCGGCGCCGTGGCGACCCCCACGCCAGCCTTCGGACCCCTGTTCGGGCTCTTCCAAGACGCCCTCCCGGACTGGTGGGGTGAGCAAATGATGCGACGTCTCTTTGACGAAAAGGGCATCCCTTGGAACAAGGTGACCGCCCTCCAGAAGCTCGCTTGCCAAGGCGACCGGAAGATAGGCGCGCTCGCCTACCGGCCGGTGATGGACGAGACCATCTTCGCCGATAACCTGCTGGTCGAGCTCAGCGCCTTGGTCGATTCCGCCCGCAGCGCCTTGAAAGGGGAAGCCGGCAAAGTGCTTTCCGAACTCGTGCGCTCGGGGATCTCCCCTGGAGGCGCACGCCCGAAGTCCCTGCTATGGCTTTCCAAGGATGGCCGCGATCTTCAACTCGAACCCACTCACGGACACGACGCCTGGCTGATCAAATTCGACCTCGATCCCGATCTCCATGAAGGCCGGATCGAGCACGCCTACATGCGAATGGCCGCAGCCGCCGGGATCGAAGTGCCGGAATCACGGCTCATCGAGGCGGCGGGTTGCCACCACTTCATGGCGCGCCGCTTCGATCGCGAGCCATCAGGCAAGCCGATCCACTTTCACTCCTTCTCGGGCCTCACCCACACACCGGTGCGCGATGGCATCGACTATGACGACCTCATGAACCTCGCTCGCGAGTTGACCGACGATCATCGCTCGGTCGAGGAAGTCTTCCGCCGCGCGGTGTTCAATGTGCTGGCTGGCAACGAAGACGACCACGGCCGCAACCACGCCTTCCTCATGGACAGCGATGGCTCATGGCGCTTGTCGCCGGCCTTCGATCTCACGCTGGCATCAAACCCGCTCACCTCCGGCTATCGCGCCGGCCGCGTCATGGGGAAGGGGACCAACGTCGGGCTAAAGGATCTCATCAAACTCGGCCAGTCGCATGATGTCCGCCGGATCACAGAAGTGATCGCCGAGGTCCAGGACGCAATCTCCCAATGGAGTGACTTCGCCAACGAATCCCGATTGCCCGCCGGAGTGACGACAATGATCCGCGGACAGCTCGAAGCGATGCCCCTAACGTAGGCGCGCTGGTGACAGCGCGGAACGGTCCCTTCAAACCCGCCTAGGCAATCGCCTCCATCGCCCCAAGCACCACCACCGGCCGCTCCTCCACATCACTCCGATCCAGATCCACCACGATCTTCAGCACCCAATCATTCAGCTCCTCCGGATCCACCAGCATCTGCTCGATGGCCCACCGCCGCGGCACCTCATCCGACATCCGCATGTGCTTCGTGGCCCGCGCCTCCGGATCCAGCCGGATCCTCTCATGATCCGCAAAGTAGCCATCTAACAGCCCCTCGATCCGCGCCGCCGTCCAAGCCTGCCCGTCGCCATCATTCGGCTCGATCTGCGCCATGATCGCCGCCGTATTCTCCTCCGCAAACGCCTTCAGCAGCGTGAACACCGCATTCCTCACCGCCCGCGTGAACGCCGGCCGATTGCGGGTGAGGGGAACCACCTTCCGCTCCTCCACCGGCTTCTCAAGCTCCGGCTCATACTCCGGATTCCGCAGCTTCTCCCACTCATCGAGCAAGCTCGAGTCGACCGTCCGCAGCAGATCACCGAAGTAATCCTCCGCCTCCACCAGTTCCTCGGTCTTCGCCATCGGCGGCACCGTCTGCGAGAGCACCTTGTAAACCTCGGACAAGTGCCGCAGCAGCACCGCCTCGCTCTTCTCCAGCCCGTAAGTCTTCACATAGTCCTCGAACGACTGCCAGTGCTCGAACATCTCCCGAGCAATGCTCTTCGGCCTCACCGATGCCTCCTTCATCCAGGGCCGCTCGGCCACGAAGGCATTGTAGGTCTGATAGATGAATTCCTTGCCCGGCTTCGGACACTCGACCTCTTCCAGCATCTCCATCCGCTCCTCATAGCTCACGCCCTCGTTCTTGAGCCGCGCGATCAGCTCGCCCTTCAGCTGATCCACCTGCTTGCGCAAAATCACCTCGGGATTCTCAAGGATGGCCTCCACCAGCGAGATCACATTCAGAGGATAATCCGGCGACTCGCGATCAAGCAGCAGGATCGCTTCATGCAGCCACAAGCCCAGCGCCTGGTTCATGGAAAAGTCCTCCTGAAGCTGGATGTTCAGCTTCACCTTCGCCGGGCCGTTGCGCTCGGCCTTCGGGATGATCGTCAGGATATTGCCCTCCACCATCCCGCGGAAGATCTGGAACGCCCGCCGCCGGTGCGCCTTCTTCTTCGCCGCCGGCTCATGGCTGTCATTGATCAGTTTCCGCAGCGCCACGCAGCCATCCTCCCGCTCACGCCCCAGTACATTCAGCAACATCGAATGCGTGACATTGAAACTCGAAACCAGCTTCTCCGGCGGCGCATCGATCAAGCGCCGGTAGCTCTTCTCATCCCAATTCACGAAACCCTTCTCCGGCGGCTTGCGCTTCACGAAGCCCTTCTTGCCGCTCTTCGCCGCCTTCTGCTCCAGCCGCAAATTCTCGATCACATGCTCCGGCGCCTGGCAAACCACCGTGCCGCTCGTATCAAACCCACGCCGCCCCGCGCGCCCCGCGATCTGCTTGAAATCCCGCACCGCCAGCGTCTTCGTACTACTCCCGTCGTACTTGAAGAGCTGCGTGAACAACACCGTCCGGATCGGCACATTCACCCCGACCCCCAGCGTGTCCGTCCCGCAGATCACCTTCAGCAACCCACGCTGCGCCAGCTTCTCCACCAGTATCCGATACTTCGGCAACAAGCCCGCATGGTGAATCCCAATCCCATGCCGCAACAGCTTCGACACCTCCTTGCCATACGGGCTCCGGAAATTCGCATCATGCAGGATCTCCGCGATCTGCTGCTTCTCCTCCTTCGTGCAAAAATTCCAGCTCAGCAAATTCTGCGCCGTCCCCGCACAGGCCAGCTGCGTGAAGTGCACCAGATACACCGGCGCTTTGTTCTTCTCCACCAGCTCCGCCACCATCTCCTCCAGCGGCGTCTCGCTATAGTCGAACTCCAGCGGCACCGGCCGCTGATCCGACTTCACCAGCATTGTCGGCGTCCCGGTCAGCTTTGTTAGACCCTCCTCAAAGAACGCCGTCTCACCCAGCGTCGCCGACATCAGCAGGAACTTCGCCTGCGGCAGCGTCAGCAGCGGCACCTGCCACGCGAACCCGCGCGACGCATCCGAGTAATAATGGAACTCGTCCATGATCACATCGTCCACCTGCGCATGCTCGCCCTCGCGCAACGCCAGATTCGCCAAAATCTCCGCCGTGCAACAGATCACCGGCGCCCCCGGATTCACCGTCGCATCACCCGTGATCATCCCGACCTTCTCCGGCCCGAAGAGGTGGCACAGCGAGAGGAACTTCTCATTCGCCAGCGCCTTGATCGGCACCGTGTAGTACGACCGCCGGTTCTGGCAGATCGCCTTGAAGTGCAACGCCAGTGCCACCAGCGACTTCCCCGAGCCAGTCGGCGTGTTCAGGATCACATTGTTCCCCGCATACAACTCCAGAATCGCCTGCTCCTGATGGTCATACGGCTCCACATTCGTCTCGATCAGATAGTCGAGAAACGCACTGAGAACCTCGTCGTTTGAGGAAGGATCGGAAACACGAGAGGGATCGAGCAGCATCGGCGGGCCGGGATGCTGGAGCCGGGCAGGGGACCGGTCGAGCCCTCATCCCATGTAGCGGCGCGTCTATGACCGTCGCACTTTAGCGGCATCAGCCGCATCCCTGTGCCCCCGATTTCCATTCACCCGCTGACCATTTCCCGCAAATCCGGTTGCCAACCCGCCATCCCTCTGCTGAATTCCGGACCCATGGCGAACGCAACCAACGTCCTTTCCAGCGGCATCGAGATCACCGGCTCCATCCGCTTCTCGAATGACATGATCATCGACGGCAAGATCGACGGCGAAATCATCTCCGACAAAGGCCGCGTCACCATCGGCGAAAACGCCGTCGTCAAGGGCAACGTCACCGCCGGCGAAGTGAAGGTCTTCGGCAAGATCGAAGGCAAGATCACCTCCGAGCGCTGCGAGCTCAAGGCCAAGTCCCGCCTCGAAGGCGACATCAAGGCCAAGATGTTCTCCATGGAAGAAGGCGCCCAGCTCGCCGGCCGCACCGAGATCGGCTAAGCCTCGTTCTCCCAAATCACCACTTTCAAAAAAAGGCCGCCTGTCCATCAGGCGGCCTTTTTCGTGCCCGCCTCTCTCTTTTTCTTCGTAGCGGAAGGACTGCGTCCTTCCGGCTGGGCGAGGCAGAAGGAAACACCGCCGCTCCGATCACCGCCGCGGCCCTCACCGCCAGCCATAGTGGTCCGCATCGCGCCGCGTGCGGTCGAAGCCACCCTTGCGCTCCGTGTAAACCCCCTTCGTCTCGCCCGCTTGATAGGGGACGCGCCACGATCCACCTACGCCACCCTCTTGGCCTCCGCCTTCTTCACCCACGCATCCCCCGCATAAATCCCCACCGCCGTCCAAATCAGCCCGAACGACAGCAACCTCACCGGATTCATCGGCTCCCCATAAAGCCGCCACCCGATCAAAAACTGCAGCGTCGGCCCGATGAACTGCAGGATCCCCAGCGTCGTCAGCGAGATCGTCCGCGTCGCATGGCCGAAGCACAGCAGCGGCGTCGCCGTCGCCAATCCCGTCCCCACGATCCACAGCGCATCGGCACCCCCATGCCCGAACCAAGCCTCCCCGCGGACCGCCTGCCAAGCCAGCCACCCCACCGCCAGCGGCGCCATCAAGCTCGTCTCCGCCACCAATCCCCCCAGCGCCCCCAACGGCGCCTTCTTCCGCACCACAGCATACAGCGCGAACGTGATCGCCAGCACCAGCGCCACCCACGGCACACCCTTCACCGCCGGAAACTGGCACGCCACCCCGGCCAGCGCGATCCCCACCGCCAGCAACTGCCGCCGGTTCTGCCGCTCCCCGAAAAACCACGCCCCGAACAGCATGTTCAGGAACGGATTCAGGTAATACCCCAGCGCCCCCTCCAGGATCCGCCCGTTCAGCGTCGCCCACACATACAGCAGCCAGTTCGACGCCAGCAGGCTCCCGGACAGCAAGTGCCACCCGGCCCCACGCCACGAGGAAAGCCCCCGCACCACCTCCCCAAGCTGTCGCCGCCACCCCATCAAAAGCACCAGCAGCACCAGCGACCAAATCGTCCGGTGCGCGATGATCGACACCGGCGGCAAGAACCCCAGGTGCTTCCAGAACACCGGCAACACCCCCCACAGGAAAAACGCCACCACCGCACTCGCCACCCCGCTGCGGGACTCAGGCTCGGACCCGGTCGTGTTCACGACAGTGCCTCGAATTTCCTGCAGATCCACGCCACCCGCGCCGCCGCCGATTCCATCTCCAGCAGATCCTGACGCTCGTCCGGATCGTGCAGGAATTGCTGCGCCATCACATCCGCCAGGATCGAGGGATCATCGATCTGCTCCGTCATGTTCACCAGCGCCTCCCGCACCTCGGATGGCAGCCCGCGCGTCACATGATCCGCCGCCTCGTGCAACGCCTCCAGCGCACCCTTCGCCTGCGACTCCGGCTCGAAAAGCGACGGCACCGGCATGATCCGCGCCTTCGGATACGGCGAATCCAGCCAATCCACGAACTTCACCCGGATCACCCCGTGCAGCAGCAGGTTCGAGGTGCCGTCATCCAGCTCCCGCGACGCCCGCACCAGCCCCATCGTCCCCACCGGCGATGCACACCGCGAAGGATCATCCATCTCCTTCCCGAGCAACCTCGCCACCGCGAAAAAGCACGTCCCCTGCAGCGAATCCGCCAGCATCATCCGATACCGCGGCTCAAAGATGTGCAGCGGCAATCCGCCGTGCGGAAACAGCGTGCAATCGGGCAGCAGCATCACGCCACAGGTTTCCGGGATATTCAGCGACGACATGGGTGCTTTACCTGCGGCAAAAGGAGGCCCGCCTCGCCAACCGCGCAATCCAAAAAACCGGTGTGAGCAGCAGCCTGTTAGAAAGCGACAACCGGCATTCCGTGGCCGCCCTCCATTCGTAGCGGAACGACTGCGTCGTTCCGGCGGGGCAAAGGTGTCCGGGCCTAACGACATCAATCCCCAATAAACATCGCCCCATAAAACCAAAGACAAGAAAAGAACACGAACACTGGGAGCGCGGAAGCGGAGCGCAGCGGAAGTAGCCCGGGCCCATCCAATTCTTCCGGGCAATTTATTCCGCCTGCACAACAAACAAGCTCCCGAATTAAAATAGCCTCCCCCAAAAAAATAGACACCCACAGTTTCAGCACAAACCCGGGACATTCCTTATTCTGACAATTACCCCAAAACCTCAATATCCCACATCCCCATCAACCACCATATCCAATCCGAAATCCAAAATCCCCAATCCGAAATCCAATTTCTTTTCCTCGCCCAATCCCACCTCCCGCTGTCCCATTCCCCCGGCCAATCAATATGGAAATCACGGAAGACTGGGTGAGGGGACTGACCGGCTGGAAGCCATTCAAGGACGGCAAGACCATCGCCGATCAAGGCCTCATCGCCGGCCTCAAGCGCTCCGCCGATGGCCACCTCATCCAGGGCACCCTCCGCGAAGGCCGCCTCACCCTCCGCCCCATCGTCAAGATCGGCCCTCGCGGCCCCAGCGACGTCACCGTCCAGTGCGGCTGCCCCGACCACCGCGCCACCGGCGGCGTCTGCGCCCACGCCGTCGCCGTCCTCCTCACCGCCATCGCCGCGAATTCCAGTGCGAACCCCGGCCAAAAACCGGGCGCCACCACCGCCTCCAAGGCCCCCCAAAAAACCGACACCCCCGCCATCGTCCCCATCGCTTGGCAAGTCCGCCTCTCCCCACGCCTCGAAGCCGAATGGCTGGAGGGCAAGCTCTCCGTCCGCCTCCAGCCCGCCCCCGGCCAACCCATCACCGCCTCCGACGCTGCCGTCACCGCCTGGCTCGCCGACCGCAACCAAGCCCCAACCGGCCCCAACCCCGCACCGCTCGCCCTCCGCCTCGCCGGGGAAGACGCCGCCTCTCTCCTCGACCGCCTCGCCGGCCATACCCGCATCGAGATCGACGGCCGCCCCGGCCCCTTCCACCTCGATTCCGACCCCGGCCCGCCCCTCCGCCTCGCCGATAGCCGCCTCGATGGCTCCCAAGTCTCCCTGACCCTCGACCCCGCCGAGACCCGCCGGAAGCTCGTCCGCTGGGGCGCCAGCCCCGCCTTCATCACCCTCGGCACTGGTGCCGGCACGGGCACCGCCGCCCGCCTTCCCGCCGCCTCCAGCCGTCCGGCTTGGTTCGAGCGCGTCGCAGCCCTAGCCAGCCAGGGAAAACTCCGCCTCTCCGCCGCCGACTTCCTCGCAGACCTAGATGCCTGGCTCGATCTCTTCGAGGCCCCGCACCCCGGCTGGCTCGGCTCCCTCCGCTTCGCCAGCGCCGCCCCGGACTTCGTCCTCGATCTCGAGGGCTCGCTGGAAGTCCTGGAAGCCACCCTGTCCGTCCGCTACCCCGGCCTCTCCGCCCGCCCCCTCCCGGACCCCGGCGAGGACCTCCCGGGCCTGCCCGCCATCGCCCCGGACGGCCACCTCCAAGCCCGCCAGCTCGACTCCGAGGAAGCCGCCCGCCACCTCCTCATCGTCGCCGGTTTCGACCCCGCCGCCCGCCGCGCCCGCTTCCAGATCCGCGGCCGCGATGCCATCCTCTCCTTCGTCGCCGATGACCTCGACTCCCTCCGCCAGCGCTGGACCGTCAGGGAAGGGGAGCGCTTCGCCACCGTCCTCCAGCGCGTCCACGTCGTCCGCCCGGAGATCGAGCAGAAGGCCGATTTCGGCTCCTCACTCGCGTTTGAATTGTCGTTTCAGACCACCGGCGGCCAGCGCATTCCCGGGGGCGAAATGCGCCGTCTCCTCGGCGGCGGCAAGCGCCGCGCCACCCTGAAAAGCGGGGCCGAGCTCGTCATCAGCCGCTCCTGTGAAGAACTCGTCCAGCCCCTCGTCTCCGAACTGGGAATCGGCCGCCCCGATGAGGAAATCCGCCTCTCCGGTGCCGCTGCGATCCTTTTCCAGAATTTGCGTGAAAAACTCCGCAATACACTCCTGAAAAGCAATTCAGATGCGCTACTTGAAAATCAATCCCCCCAGATTTCAAACATAGGCTTGGAAGCCGACCTCAGACCCTACCAATCCCAAGGATCCGCATGGCTCGCCGACCGTTTGAATCGCCTCGGCGGCGCACTTCTGGCCGATGAAATGGGACTGGGGAAGACTCTGCAAACAATCGCTTCCATCAATCATTTCAATCAATCTGAAACCACCGCCACCGGACCCACCTTGGTCGTAGCGCCGACCTCCTTGCTCGGCAACTGGCAAGCCGAGTTCAAACGCTTCGCACCGGGCCTGAAATGCCTCGGACTCCACGGCGCAGGGCGGGACAAGCTGCGCGACCAGGTCCCGGGAGTGGATGTGATTGTCACAAGTTATGGAACCTTGGTCCGCGACCTGGCCTTCCACCTCCAGAGGGAGTACCGACTGCTCGTCGCAGACGAGGCCAGCCTCCTCCGGAATCCGGATGCCGAGGTCAGCAAGGCCCTCGCCAAGATCCAGGCCCGCGGCCGCGTCGCTCTGACCGGCACCCCGATCGAGAACCGCATCCAGGACCTCTGGGCCATCTTCCGCTTCGTCGCCCCGGGCTACCTGGGCGATCGGAAGGACTTCCGCGAACGCTACGAGGTGCCAACCACCGATGCCGACCCGAAAGCCTCCGCCGGCCTCATGGAGCGGCTCCGCCTCCGGATCTCGCCGTTCGTCCTGCGCCGCACCAAGTCCCAGGTCGCCAAGGATCTCCCGGATAAGATCGAGATCGATGAATGGCTGACCCTGGCCGACGACCAGGCCGCCCTCTACGCCAGCCTCGCCAGATCCGGCCTCGATGAGCTGGAGCGCATCCGCGAGCAGCAAGGAGAGGGGGCCGGCAAGATGCATCTCCTGACCCTGCTCCTGCGCCTCCGCCAAACCTGCGTCGATCCCGGCCTGCTGGACATCCCCGGACGCAAGGATTCAAACGCGGTGAAAATCGATCGTTTGCTTGAGCTGCTTTCCGAACGCTCCGAAAACACCGGCAAAACACTGGTATTCAGCCAATTCGCCAAGAACTTACGCCGCATCGAGAAACGCCTCGAAACCGGCTTCGGTAAGGTATTTTGCCTCGATGGCACCACCCGCAACCGCCAATCCCTAGTCGATTCTTTCCAATCCGAGCCCGGCCCGGCCGTCTTCCTGATCAGCCTCAAGGCCGGCGGCTACGGCCTCAACCTCACCGCCGCCGACGCCGTCGTCCACCTCGACCCCTGGTGGAATCCCGCCGTCGAAGCCCAGGCGACCGACCGAGCCCACCGCATCGGCCAAAGCCGTCCCGTCACCGTCTACCGCCTCATGACCCGCGACACAGTGGAAGAGCGCGTCCGCCGCATGCAGGACAAAAAGCGCGCCCTAATCGACGCCACCACCGGCGACCCCAACGAAACCGACGGCATCCCAACCAACTGGACCAGCGACGATCTGGAGGGGTTGCTGCGATGAGCATGGACCGGAAGGCTGCCCAGGCCGCTTTGCGGGATTTCCATTGGGAAGAAGCCCATTGCCGGCCTTGATCCAGTTTGGATCGCGTCCTTGGATTACTTGTTACAATGCATGTAATGCGGAATTGAAAGTTGCCATTTATGATTGCGGCAGGAAGGCAATCGTCGTAGACGGTTGCTCATCGCAAAGCTTCACGCCCGTGTCGCTCTGTGTTTCCTGCCCCGAGGTGTCGTTACCACCTCGGGGCATTTTTCCTTCAATGGCAGCGTTTTTGGACCAGCTCTTTTCGCCCGTCGTCTGGGTTCTGACGTTAGTAGGCTCGATTCTTTTGAGCGTCTTTGCTAACCTTATTAGCCCTTGGGCACAGCGGCAGCTTTCGCTGGTGTCAGCTTCATACCGAGAACGGCAAAAGCTGAAAAAGCAGAAATATGAAGATCGGCTTGACGTCTATTCGTCGTCCGCCTGCTTCGTCATCAAGGAACAGATTAACGTAGCTTGTATCCTTCTCATCATGATGGGCTTCGTCTGCTTCACCATGACTTCTCTCGGAACGCTGCTCATCTTGAGAGAGGCTCCCCCCAAACCTGATACCAAAGCTTGGGTTCTGAAACTTGGTGAATTTTCCATTCCGGTCGTGATCACGAATAGCGCCATCATTCTTTTTTGGATGAATCGGCGGTTCATGAGAGCCCTTAAGTTCGCTCACGGCGTCTTGCACCGTTTCGGTTCGAAGACGTTCACAGCTGAGCAAAAAGATAGGCTGAATTATTCGTTGACCGAGGAAGAGAATTAGGATTGTGCTCATGTGTCCGCGGTGCGGACGCCGGTGTAACGAGCCGGAGGGAGTAACGATCCCATGAAACGTAAGGGAAACACAGCACAGATAACGGGCGCGGAATCCTGCTTAAGGATATCCGAACGCATATTCCCGCCCGGGGTCTATCCACGGCACGGGAATGAGGTATGGAGTAACGCATAGCCTGAGCAGCGAAAGCGCTACAGCGGGTAGCCCGTGCCGTGGATCTGACCCGATCCCGGACGGCTTCGAAGCCGAGCACCTTGGTGGTGTTCGGGACTATCACCTTTCTCGCGAGAAATCGCCCGGTTTGCGCAGCCGGACCCTGAGCCCGCGTCGCGTCTCGTCCCCTGATGACGATTCCCATTCTCGGCAGAGTCCGGCTGCGCTCCGGTCGCGCGTCCTTCACGTCCGAGACTACAGCCCGCCGAATTGGCTCACCGTCGCCGGCGTCTCCAAGAAGCGGAAAGCCATCGAGCGCAAAGGCCTGCCCTCGTTCAAAAACTGGCGGTTCATCACCCTCACGCTCGATCCCGAACTTTTCGAGCAATGCCCCCTTTCCGGCTATCTCCAGGGCAAGGACCACATGCGCCGGTTTCTCTTCGCTTGCCGCGGCGCCGGCCTGTGGAGCGACGAGGCCAAATGGTGCTGGAAAATGGAGTTCCAGGCAAACGGCTGGGTTCACTGGCACTTGCTCGTCGAGCGCACATTGAAATTCACGCACGACGAGCTGCGGGACATCGCGCGCTTTTGGGGCCTCGGCCGCACCAACGTCGAACGGGTCAACGTCCGCGAGTTCCTTTACTCTTTCAAATACGCTTTCAAGGCCGTTTATCAGGTTGACCAGGACGGATCCGATTCCCGCAACGTCGCGCCCGAGTGGTTCCTTGATTACCACTCTACCAAGCTCGTCACCGTCACCAACGAGGATGGAATCCGCCGCAAGGTCCGGAAGCCCGTTTCCTTCGCCCGCGTTCGCTTCTGGCAGACCTCCAAGGGCTTCTACACCGGTCTCCAGATCGAGGACGAACGGCCCGACATCGAGCCAAAATCGGCCTTGGTCCCCTTTCCCGTTCGCGTCTCCGCGGAACGGTTAGAGCGCTCCGTCCAAGTCGTCTCCCGCGATGCCGGGGGCAACTACAAGTCGAGCGCCGTCATCACTCTTGCCATGTCGAAGGGCCGCTTCTGGCACCTCGCGTCCTGGCACACAGCTCACGGAGCGGCAGTCGGGCTCGCCGTGGGTTCCTTCGCAGTGCCCGCATTCATCGTAAAACAAAACACAACGTCATGTCTGATCGCACCCCTGATACGGGAAAACCGCCTGTCGCTTCCAGCAGCCGAGAGATTGCGGCAGGAGGGAACCCATTTGCGAACCTCCTGAGCCAAGCCGATCTCGGCATCAAGATCACCGGCCTCGTCACCGCCAAGGATGATGCGCGCAACGTCGCTGGCACATCCAAGGGTGGCAAACCCTACTCCTTTTGGAACCAGCGCGCCACCGTTCTCGCCGGATCGGATACCGTCGAAATCACCATCCGCAAGGACACCGCCGAAGCTCTGCCGGCTTTCGATGTTTTCAGCGTCCGCAAGTTCCGCGTCGTGGGTGTGCGCGTGAATAATGGACTGCCGTCCTACGATGTTGAGTTGGACTCGTAGGAAGCAGAAGGCCGGAGGGCACGGAGCCGCGAAGCGGCCCGCGCCCCCGGCCTTACCTTTCCTTGTTTAAACAAAACATAATTGACAACACCCCTCTTCTCCCCTGCCCACCCATGAACGAACTACTGCAATCGCCGTACTTGGCTGAACTTCTCCCTCTTGCTGTTGGCGTCCTCGCCATCGTCGTCGGCGCCAAGATCGTTCTCCGCTCTGTTCGCAAGCTGCTTCGTGAGGAGTCGGATCACTTCTGCGAAAGCCCAGATTGGGCCGGGCCATACCCTGAGCGGACCGCCCCGGCTCGTCGCCGTCGTCGGGTTTCGAGCCCGCCCGTTTATCGTCGTCCCCCGTCGATGCCCTCGGCGGTGCGTGCCGGGCGCTTCTTCTAACAAAATGACCGCCCCCTTTCTTAAGTCTGACTCCCGCGTGTCGGGTGCAACCCATGAAAGAGGGGCGGTCACCTTCCGCTTCTTGGTATGGCTTTCACTGTTGTTCTTGGGCGTCCTGGCCTCCGCGTCGAGGTTTCAATCTGGCGACCTTCTCGGCGGTCTGCGCGGCATGCTGCGAGCACTCTGGCAGCTCCTCTGAACCTTCGAATTCTCTCGATCAATGGACTGGGAAGTTTTTCACGCGGCTCTTTGGAGCCTGTTTGGGATTTGGTTGCTCCCTCGCGGAGCGGCCATTGTCTGGGCCTCGGTGAAAGCCGTGGCGTCGTAAGCTCCGAAAGGGGCTCGGTTTGAATCGTGGAATTGCACGCAATGAACAAATTCCTCGCTGGCAACAAGCGCACGCTGGCCCTTCTGGGTCTCGCGATGCTTGCGGCCACGGGTGTTTCGCACGCGGCAGCTGCGGACGTTATCGACGCTGTCGATGGCCTCTCCGGCGATGCTTCACTCGGCGTTACCGCCGGTGTGACCATCGGCGCGGTGGTCTTCGGCGCCAAGGTCGTCTGGGGTGCCATCAAGTCGATGGCTTGAACCCGTGCGGGCTCATTTGTCGGGGGGACTTCGGTCCCCCCGATACTTCCACCTCTCTCGTTAGTCATGTATGGAACCAACCGAAATCGAGCTGCTTCATCAGATCGTGGTGAACCAGCAAGCGCAGATCGAACAGCTTTCGATCATCGCGGGGTTCATCGCCTGCGCCGTGCTGGCCTTTGGCTTCTGCAAGCTGTTTCCACATTGATCCTCGTTCTTCCCGCGAATGCTCAGCGGAAATATACAGGGTCACACTCCACGGGCCTAACGAGTCCGTCTCTCACGCTCCGCAGATACTTCTCGGTGAACACTCAACTCTACACGGGGCTTTGGTTCCGTGTCAGGTGCAACGGGGGCGCTTGGGTCGACTTCGGCCCTAATTTTGCGACTACGGCCGTCCTGGATGATTCCGCTTCCGTCTCGGTTCCGGGCTTCGGTGCCTCGATGTCCGGTCAAGAGAAAACCATTCCAGGGCATCAGGTCCTGATGGAGTTCGATTGGGGCCGCAACGGCACCGTTGACGCGAGCACCTACTTGGATTTCCCCGAAGGTCGCATCACCCTGTTTTACACTCCGCCGACGAACAGCGGCTCCAACTACAATTTCAGGCTTCAGCCTGCCGTCGTGAACATCGCTGGTGGCACGGAGCCCTACATCGGCGCAGTAAATGAGCCTTACCCGTGGGCTGACGATAACGACAACGACGGGATTCCCGACAGCACCGATCCCGACGACGACAACGACGGGATTCCCGACAACCTCGACATGTTTCCGAAGGACCCAGCGGAAAACAGGGACCGGGACGGGGATGGCGTCGGCGACAATGCCGATCCGGATCGTGACGGTGATGGGGTCCCAAATGCCCAGGACAAGTTTCCCAACAACAACCAGGAGTGGAAGGACAGCGACGGTGACGGAGTCGGCGACAATCACGACTCTGACGACGACAACGACGGCATCTTCGACGGTAACGATTTGCAGCCGACGGTTCCTAACAAGCCCGCTCCCGGTGGCGGCTCAGGTGGCTCCGGTGATGGTGACGGTGGCGACGCCACCCCGATTAACCCCGGCACTCCTGGCACCCTCGATCTGGGCAATTTGGGCGCACCTGGACAGCTTGAGAATCCCGACAAGGCATTTGCGGATTCCATGTCTCACGTCTCGCTTCCGGGTGGGATTCCGGATGGCATCGGCGACTTCGCCATTGATGGGCTTGCCGACGATCTGAAGGCCGCAGGTACGGGCATGAAGTCGCTGCTTTCCGGCTGGCAGCCGTTTCAGACCTACGTTCCCTCTGGGGACATGACCTCTTTCACCGCTGATTTGGGGCGCTTCGGCTCGGTCATCATCCCCTTCCCCACTGAGCCCGCCTCGATTGGCATCTTCCGGGGTTGCTGTCTCTTCGCCGTCTATTGGGGCGGGGTCATGTCCGTCATGAGAATTCTAAAGGTCTGATCCGATGGGCGCCCTAGATCAATTCTGGCAGTGGCTCCAAAACGAGTTTTGGCTCAAGCTCAAATACTCGCTGGGCTTCTTCTTCGGCTGGTTCAACGACAAGATCCAAACCATGTTCAACACGGGCTGGGCCGTGTTGTATGCCGCTTGGTCGATCGTCCTCGTGTTCGCTGCTCTGGGCGCGTGGGCAATCGGTCAGATTTCCGATAGTCTCTCACACATCGACCTGCAGGCCATCAAGACGGGCTCGGGTTCGCTGCTCCAATACGGGGCCTTCATCAATCGCTTCATCCCTCTCACTGAGGCGGCGTCGGTCTCCATCATCGTTTTCAATATCTGGCTCGCGGTAACCATTCTGCGCTGGATCAAGTCCTTCGTCCCGTTCGTTTCGAACTGATGATCTCGCTCGTTACTGGCAAGATCGGAGGCGGCAAGACGCTCCACTGCGTGGGCCTCATGCTGCGTCACTTGTCCAGGGGGGGCACCGTTGTTACCAACGTGGAGCTGGTTTGGGAGGCCGTGGCCCGGCTTGCCCGGATTCGTTATCGCGTTGAAGTCCAGCCCGAGCAGCTCGTGAGAATCGACCTGGTCGATTCTGCCGAATGGCACGTGGGCATTCCCTGGGGAACCGCGGCCCTGCCCGTTCTCGTCGTGCTGGATGAGGTTCACCTGTTTTTCAACGCTCGCGATTGGGCCAAGACGCAGCAGCTTCACCGCGGCATGCTTTCGTTCCTGAGTCAGTCTCGCAAATGCTGCATTGATGTCGTCTTCATTGCGCAGGTCGCGACGACCCTTGAGAAGCAGTTCCGCGTTCAATGCGAGTGGGAGTTCTATTGTCGCAGCATTAAGGACATCAAGATTCCGGGGTTCGGTTACCTGCCTTTCAATTTCATGCTCCAGGTCAAAAAGGACGTGGAGACCGACAAGCCTGTCAGCCGTGAATTCCGTGCCTATGATCGCGCCTTGTTTCCTCTATACGATACCCGCGCTTTCTTGGATCTACAGATGCGTACCGCTTCGGAGTCGGCCGCCAGAGTCGCGCCGTTGAAGTTGAAGCGAGTTCCGATCATTCCTCCCGCATTCTGGATTTCCGGTTTGATTGGCTTCGTGCTCTGGGTGGCAGCTTCGTATCTACTATGAGACTCGTAATTCTCGTTGTTATCGGGATCGCCGTAACCATCTTCGGCCTCAAGAGGTGCACCGGCAGCAACGCTCCGAAGCTCCCCTTTCTGGGAGGCAAGGCGAAGCAGGAAGAACATGCGAAGGCTGACCAGGATGCCGTTCCGGCGAAAGTCACGCCGCCGGTCTTCAACACGTCGCAGGTGATCACGTTCCACAATCGCGTGGTGCCGTCGGCTGAGGTGATCGGGCGAGGTGGCGAGGGCCAGCAAGCGCCCGTTACCTGGACGGTCGACACGGCCTCTAATAGCATCCTTGTCCGTGGTGAGGCCAAGGGGGTTGCCGACATGGTCGCAGCACTACGGCAGCTCGATATCGGCGGCGATGAATGCTTCGTCGACGGAACTATGATGTTTGTCCGTGGCGATCGTGTGAAGGATTTTGAAGCGACCATCGCATATCGGGAGGGAGCCTCGCTAGTTCCGTCCGCAACGCTTTCCCCTGGTGGATTCGGCGTGGTTCTGCCCTGGGATGCTTTCAACGTCTCGTTGTCCTGGCTTTCAGAGAACGGGTATCTGCAGATCATCGACAAGCCGCAGGTGCGGCTTGCTTCTGGCGAAATGTCCGAGGTTTCGACGGGCTCCGAGGTCGCCGTCCCGACCACGACTTTCACCGATGCTGTTTCGAGGACGTCGATTGAGTTCCGCCGCGTCGGCCTCACTTTCAAAGTGCGTCCGTTGTTTCTCGATGCCGGCCGTGTTCGTCTCGATGTCGAAGCGGAAAACGGCGTGCTAGGATCTCCGCAGAAGGTCGGCGACTACGAGGTCCCGACGATTACAAGCCAGCGGGTGAAGTCCGTCGCAACGATGACGTTTGACGACGGATTGATGATTGGCGGACTTGAGACCGTCCGGCGGTCGCAACGGTTCGGCCTCCTCGGCAAATCCGAGACCGTGGAGGCAGGCAGGCTCTATTTGCTGCTCGTTCTCCGCTCCGGCCAGCCGAAGGCGGTTCCGGTCGATCCTGCGGGCTTCTGGAGCGATTGGGATAGCCCGGCGACCCTTCCCGCCGTGGACGACCTCCCCGGATCGGTTCTTCCCCCCATGAATTGGCGGAACGAAGAGCGGAGTTTCCTCCGGTCTCGTGGTCATCCCGCCAAATAGCCGATTCCACCCGCAGTCACTAGTGACGCTATGGAGCGAAAGAAAGCCTATCGAAAGCGGCAGCAGGCCAAAGGCCTCGTGCAAGTCTGCGTCTGGGTCCCGGCCGATCAGGCAGGGGCTCTCCAGCTTGCCGCAACGCGGCTCTCTGAGGATCGCTCGTTAGAGATGGCAACCTTGCGGTCAAAAGCGACCGGCCGGCTTGTGAAGTAGCCAGCAATTCACCTTACTAGGGTCACTCGAGACTGCGTAGGAGCGCGGAACGTACCGAACCAAAGTTGGCTCGCTTGGAACTTTGCAGAGGCGCCACCTGTGGAAGGCGTGGTGATGTCGATGACAGCGCTCTGGAAATAGCCCGGCTGGTTTGAGCCAGGCGCCGGCGGCGCGTAGCTCCAAGCACCCCACGCACCGTTCTTCCGCTCTCTCAACTTCGTTGTTCGCACCTCTGCGGTCCAGTATGCACCCCCACCCGTGTAAACGATGGATGGCTTGAAAAGTTGGACGATGCTCCCGTCCTTGCGTTCTAGAAACCAGTCGTCCACGGGCAATCGGAGAGCATACTTATCGAGCAGCTTCTCTGTTGCGTCGCGAATGTTCCAGGACGGCTCCAGCGCGTGAGCGTTGATCGAGCAGACGATGGAAGTGAGGAGGATTGCGGGAAGGACGCGCATATGTCGATGTTGGCGGGCTCGTGATAACATACAGCTACGCGATCACGCAATATCAAGGGTTCCAAGGGATCTCCCTTGGCGGGTCGAGGGCGGAGCCCTGCCGACGGACAGCTTGGGGGTCCAGGGGGCAATGCCCCCTGAAAATTTCCAAGCGATCCGCGGTAATTAAGAAAACTTAAGCATTTGCCCCGGCGGAACGCTGAGTAGTGACTGGACAATCAAAGGGAGGCTTTGAGATTCCTTGTGGAAATGAAAAAGCTCATTGTCGCGCTACTTCTCGTGTTCGCATTTTCGGATTCCCAGCTTCGCGCTCAGACCAAGATCAACGAGCAGGCGACAGCTGACGTGAACGCTGTTACTGAGGTAGTGGCCAAAGAAGAGCGAGACAGCGTCGCTTGGTTTCTCGTCGATAGCGAAAGCAAGAAAGCCGCTGGGATGACGGTTCAGATGGTAATCGCCAAGAACGAGATCAACAAGATCCCTAACAAAGGCGGTGCCCACGACGCCCTCGTGAGGCTGTTAGGCACTCTTATGGCGCGAGAGACCGCCGCGCTCGATTCGCGAACATTCGCTTACGCAAGGCTCAAGGACTTTTCGACGAGAGACGGCAACGCCAAGAAGGCCCTCGAGGAAGCGACCAAGGCGGTCAAGTCCCGCCCCGCGGATCCCCTTGCCTCGAAGCTCAAGTGATCCGCGGCAGCGACCTTGTTTGGCATTAATCGGTTGGGATTTTTGCTGTCCTAGGGATTGGGAGCTTCCCCCAATCAACCTCAGTAACCTTTTGTCACCGCATCTGTCGATCGCCAGAAGACCATCGAGCCAGGGAGAAACGGACTTTCCGGGTCGTCGTCCCAGCCGATGAGATCATCCAGGCAAAGCAGTGCCACTGACCGGCTCCACTGATGAAGCTGCCAGTCTTGGGCGGTGCCCGGATCGTCACCTGTTAGCAGCCACGCCAACGCCGGCGACAGAACCCGGTAGCGGTGCGGAAACAACTTCCGCTTCCCTCTGTGGTCGTGTGAGAGGATTCGCACGATGTCACCGGGGCGGATCTCCGGCCGGGTGAAAAGCTCGGCCTTCCACAGGTCGAATTGTTCGGCTTCGTGTTTCATCGGAAGAAGGGGAAGCGGCCCGGGCCGGAGCCCGGGCCTAGGTGCCTCATTCAACGCTCACGGCCATGTCGAACCACGCGAAGCGCGTAGGAATGCCGTACGGATAGAGCCGCGCTCTGACGGCTCCGTAGGCGGTCGGGAACGGCTTGTGTTCCTCGGTGGCCACATAGCTGGCCCAGAAGATCGTCCCGCGGGTGTCGGGCGAAATTAGCTGGTGAACAACGTCGTCCAGGTGGATCTCGCACGAGCCCGCAACGAGGCCGTGGCGCTCAATGATGGCGGCGATAACAAGTTCCGAAGCGTCGGGAATGGGCATGATTTCAAGTGGTTGCTCCCGACCCACCAAGAGTCAGAAGATACCACTTTTCTGGCGAACGATAGTTCGCACGCTCGCGCCCACGGCCGCAGGGGCGCACGCCGTCAAAACGCAGCGCAGCGGAGTGATGCCTCGTTGTGTGTCTCGGCGCAGCATGACACACAACGACGGCTTGACGGCGGGCGACCCGGAGGCCGGGCGGGACGCCCGCTAGTCCAAGTGGAAAGGCGGGGGCGTTGGAGTCTGAACCGCCCTAGCGAATCGCCTGCTATTGCAGCCACCTCCGCGCTGTTGCGAAGCATCTGCGCCCTCTAACACTTTGTCCGCAGACTCCCGGAACGTGGGCCTTCGCAGCGCAGCGAGAATGAGCCCCGGCCGGTTGTCGAGGATCGCCCGCCCCTGCGATAGTGGCAGCCCCCCTGCCCTCCGGACTCGTTTCCCCACCCGTCAGCTGCACGGGTCACATGCTTGATTTTACGGCACTCGGTGGAATAATCACCGCGGAAAGGCGGGAGTTCGGAGGGTTCGTGTTAACTGCGGCTCTCCGCCCGCCTTTTCCTTTGCCCATGCGATGCCGATGCTGATTTGGCCGCTTATTGAGACGAAAAAGCGTCACCAGGACTCAGGAATGCCCGGTGACGCTGGGTGAATTTGGCGCAACGTACTGGAAATCAGAGGCACCCGTCTCAAGATGGACTTGTTACAACGGGGAAAAGAATGAATGGGGAGGTTCGACGGCATACGCGGGCGGGATGGAAGCTCGGATTCATTTCGACGGCTTGCTTTCGTCGGGTGGCTCAACTCGCTCGACTTTTGGAGCTTTGTCCGTGTCCGCCTGTGCAAGCCAGGTTCCCACGACTAGGCGCGGAAATGGGATCGACCAAAGCTTCCACTCATCCTGATCGCGGCGGAAAGTCAGAGACGCGGAATCGCTGAACTCGGACTGCTCGGAGTCCTTTGTGTAGACCAGAAATGCGTCGGGCCCGTCGTGGAGCACACCGTGGATGCGGATCGACTTCGCTGTGGGGATGGAAAACGCCTGAGGGCATGCCTTGAAGGCCTCCTCGATGATTCGGAGAACGAAAAGGTTATCCGCCAATGAGGGATCGACGTGCGAGGCGCGTGGGCGTTTCGCGAGTTCCTTCCGAAAATAGGTGGCCGTGTTCTTTATTGTCTCTGGGTGCATAGTGTCGACCAAGGACGGTGCGTCCAATTCGACGACCGCTTGCACCATCTGCTGAAACTTCGACTGGATGCTCCCGTCGTCGACCGGCCCTCCCAACGCGTGAGAAACAATGCAGAAGCCGATGACGAATTTCAGAAGTATCTTCATCTTGATCGAATGTCTTAGCCAGTCTCACGCCCCCCCTCAAGGCTCGTTTCAATTTGCCCGCCTGTTCGACAGCCTCCGCCCTTTCCTGTCTTCTGAATGTTCGGGTTTGCGGATTCTGCGTGCGATTGCCCGCCAATCTGCTAGGCTTTCCTCTAACGGCGCAGGATGTCCGAGCCCGGAGAGGTCGGAAGGTCTGGTTCCGGGTTGGCCTTTGTGGTGGCCACTCGATCCAACAGAGAAAGCGCCCAAAAAACTCCCCTTCCATCGCCGATTTGTGAGGCACTACGCGATTGCGGCATATGTCGAAGTTTCGGCCATGTTAGGGAAATCCCCTCAACTAATCATGAGTAAGCCTAAAGCACGCCGCCAAGCCCTGAATGCCCTTCACGCCTTCGAGCTCTTTTGCCGGGAACACTCCTTCGGTCTGCCGGTCTGGCTCGCGTCCGACTACCTGAACATGACGCCTCAAGGTGTGCACATGGCATCGGAACGTGGCTGGATCGCATACTTCCAGCATGGTCGGAATCGACTCTATTCCTACCGGGACGTGATTCGATACCGCTGGAAGTCGAGAAAGTTCAAAGACAACGCCCAGCCTGCCCCCTATCCAACCGGCGCACGATATGACTTTGAGCTGGTTCCCGAGACGGCGGCCGAGCCGACGCAGCCTGACGTCTTAGCCGCGCACAATGCTAAAATTCGAGCTTCCCTTGAGGACGCAGCGAAGGAGATTGCAGCCATGAACAAAGCGGGACTTCCGTGGCCTCGGCCGCGCATCTAACAGCCCCCTTTCAAGGTGAGTATTTGTCGTGCAACTCATTGACTGACTGCATGTAATGCGGAATTGAAAATGGCGCATTCATGCAGGTTAAAGAGATGCCGAAAAGGTAAAGCTCCCCGCCCGTGTTCCTCTGTTGTCATCCATCACCCGAGAATGTTGCCCTACCTCCAGGCTTTTGCTTACCTTCCTTGGGATGCCGTCATTCGCGTTTTGGAACATTAATCGAAAAGACCTGAATGCAGCGACCCGCTCTTTGGTCGAGGCTAAGAACCTAGACGTGCTTCTTCTGTGCGAGCCTGATGGCGATCCCGATGAGTTGATTGTGGGACTGAACGAATTGGATCAGGGGCTATACTATCGCGTGCCCGTTTTAGCGCCCCGCTTTCAAGTCTACACGAGACTCATGAATGAGTTCATTCGACCCCGATTTGACGGCCCTCGCTGCTCAGTTCTGACGATTTCCATCCCTGGTATTCCTCCCTTCAATTTGATGCTCATTCACGCCAATTGTGCCAATTACCATAGCGACCAGAACATCGCGCTTGAGCTGATCGAAATAGCAAAACAGCTACGACTGATTGAGTCGGAGGACGGCCACACCCGTTCCATCGTCGTCGGGGATTTCAACCAGAACCCCTATAGCACGGGCCTTTTGGCGGCAAATGGATTTCACGCGATAATGGATGCGGCTGAGGCGAGGAAGGGCTCGCGGATCGTTCAGCAAAAACCTTGGGACTACTTCTATAATCCGATGTGGAGTCTTATGGGCGACCGCAGCAAGGGGCCTCCGGGAACGCATTTTTATCGAGGCAATGGCTTGGTGGAACAACAATGGCATATGCTGGATCAGGTAATCGTTCGCCCCTCGCTTCTAGAGTTCTTCGACCTCGAAAAACTTGAAATTTTGACTGCGCTCGGCAAGCTCCCTCTCCTTACTGCGAGCAACCGTCCTCGTCGCTCCGATCTTTCTGATCATCTCCCGATCTATTTCGAACTCAATACCTGAAATGTCCGATCCTACGTCGTTTTGGCCCAGCTTTGAGCAGTTCACCCCCACCCGGTCACCCTCGGCAATTCTTCGGGAAATTGCTAACGACTTGCACAAAAGAACCGGGAACCTCGTCGGTGCTGCGGTCGTTCGCACAGACGCAGCCCAAGAGCGGTTCGGTTATAATTTAAATATCAAGGCTCCGGCCTTGGGTTCCTATACATTTTGGCTTCTCAACATCGAGCATCCACTCGAGATGTATCCCTTAGAAATCAGCGTGGACGAGAAGGTCGGAGTCGAACTCGGTTTCGGGATGGAAGGGTGGCGCCATTTCAAGGAAGTCGAAAACGAAGAGGGCTTTCTCAAGGCTTTGGGTCTGATTTTAGGAACCGTGAGGGTGCGACAAGTAGTGGGGGCTCTCATTACCCAAGCTAGGGATATGAAGGCGCCGGTATCATTTAATGATGATAGCGATGATATTCCCTTTTGAGTGGATAAGCGGAGACAGTCCCCGAATCGTAACGTTTCGATAAGCTCGGTCAGACCCGAAGCACCATTCAGGGGCTAGTAGCAGGTCTATCCATCTCTATCGCTGGCGCGACCTGTGCCTCGATCGTGCACAACCCACCCGCACAGCCCTTGTTCGCCGCAAGAACTGGAACGCGCCGGAGATCTGGAGCGGACAGAAAAGTCCGACGCAAACGAGCCAGCGAATAAGCCTCCCGGTTGTTCCACGGGAGCAGCGAAAGGATCCGGGCCAAAAGACAATAACCTAACAGCACCAGGGCCAGAGTTCCGACGGCTGGCAGCCAATAGAGCCACCGCATCTGCGGGACATAGCTAATCAGCAGCAGCGCCAAATACGCCGTCCGAAGCTGAACCGAAAATGCCGCGAAGCCACGGTCGCGCACCAGCAACACAATGCCTTGGCCCACGCCCACGGTCACCGCCATCGCGCCGATGAACGCCAGAGGGAAACCGGATAGCCCGACAAAGAGCAGCACCGTAGTCGCCGCCCATGCCCACCAAGTCCAGTCGGTGAGGTTGATGTAGAATAGCGGGCGCCCAGGTCCGTCCACAGCAACCGGAGCTGTCTCCACCGCTTCGTTAGGCTCGGTTTTCATCTTTCCGTCGGTCCTTTCGAGAAGACCGATGCTCCCCCATGAGCCCCTGATCGTCAACGCAAAGGGAGCGCGAAGGGGCCAGTCGCAGTCCTACCCCTCTTGACGCTATTCGCCAATACTGGTCGTTCATGACAACGTGTTCCGACCCAGCGAAGCGCTCCCAACGGGAGAAACTCATTCGAATAAATTTCGCGTCTTTTCGCGTTCTTTCGCGGTTGAAATTCTTCGTCCGTCTCCGGCCTGAAGCGGCTACGACTCCAAGCAAAACGAACGCCCGGGCCGGACGTCGAGCTACTCCAATAATTCCACTATATAGGCATTCGGGAATAGTAGAGCGCTCCCGGATTGAGGCTCAAGCAGCCCTCTTTCGGCCGCCACCCCACTGCGAAACTCCCGCACGCCGGCTTCCGCTTTTCCGCTCTCCTATACATACCGGAAAAGCGGAAAACTCCGCCCCCCTACTCCGGTTCAGCCGGGCTCGCCGTGCCATTCGGCAGATCCTCCTCCAGGCAAATGATCAGCTGCATCCCCTTCTCAACGCCCAGCGCCTTCAGCGAAATCATCCCATGCCTCGAGGGCCCGGCATAGACCAATTGGTAGTCCGCCTTGCAGCTCTTCGAATCGGTCGAGATCACCCGGCACCCCTTTCCTTCCAGCGCCTTGCGGATCGCTTCTGCTCCGGCGGCACCGGTATCGCTGCTCCAGTTGCTCGACCGATGCACCACCAAGCTACAGCCATACGGAACTCCCGGCGCGCTTCCCTTGGTGAATTCCTCCTCGATCTCGACCTTGCTCCAAGTGCTCTTCGCCAAATTCCGGATCACCCCATTCATCTCCACCGGCCACCCGCTGAAATCCGCGCTCACCGTCGGCGGCGGATTCCGCGTCCCAACCGCCACGGCACCGCAGGACGCCAAAATCACGGCCATGGCGATCGCCGTCCGTTTCCTCATGTCTCCAAATCCTGCGGCGTTCGGTGAACCATTACAGCCCAAATTACTCCGCTAATTCCGCCCTAGAGGCATACCGAATTAGCGGAGTGCTTCCCAGCGACTCACCAAGACTTCACCTCATCGTTCCCGCCGAGTTTCCCATCGGCACCCAGACTCCAAACAATGACGTTCTTCTGGCGCACGATTCCACCGGGCTTGGTCGGATCCGCGATTTCGTTATCGAGATCGTTGTCGAACTCCAGGTTCAGCGGATGACCCCAGGCATCGAACATCCCTTCCACCTGATTGCCGGAGTAGACCAAGCCACCCTTGTTCTTGTTATCGGCGATCTTGGTCGTGAGGAAAACAATGCCCTTCGGATTCTGCATCGTGCCACTCGGGTCTTCCTTGCCCAGCAGGATGGTCAAGAGCTCCGCTCCAGCCTTCCCATCAGCCGTCATCTGGTCCTGATCGCCCACGCTCGGGAAATGATTGTAGGTATCGCGATACGCATTCAGCGCCATGTCCAGGTCACGCACGCAAGTCAGGGACACCAGCTCTCTCGACCGCTTGTTGACCAACGAAATGGCAGTGAGGCTCAGCGCCGCCAGCACCATGATGATGGACATCACCACGAGCAACTCGATGAGCGTGAAACCGGAACGGGACCTAGGATGGAAATGGGTTTTCATAGATCTATAACTCCAATCTCTGCCAATAAAGCAGCATCTCGGCTCAGTGGCAATGCGCGAAAACAAGCCAAGGATCGATCACCCCTATTCCGACCGCCGCGCTCACCCCTTATCGCGCCGGGGTCCCGCAACGGACCATCCGCTCGGCGAAATCCTTGAGGCAATCCTCCCGCCAGCGGCTGACCGTCTTCGCACCCTGCTGGTCCCCTTCCCTCAATCCCGGATCCGGATCATCGGTCCACCAATGGGGATAGTCCGGCGACGGCTTCTGCCCGACCGCGGGCAGCACCGAGGCAAAGCTCCCAGTCCTGCCATCCAGACCCGGATGATTGCTAGCGATCCGATAGCTCCATTTCCGCGCCGACTTCGGCGAAAACAGGAAATGCCAAGCGCCATCGCCACCCGGAAAGCCGCTGAATTCCTGGTCATCCACCACCAGCCGGGCGCTGGCATCAGTCGGCGCGCTTCCCTCCGGCCGATACCCCAGATCGACGATCGAATACGTCTCCACCGTATCCGCCTCAGTCGGAGCACTCGTAAAAGTCATGCGCTTCCGGTCCCAAGAGCGAACAAAGCTGCCACCCCAAGATCCCGATTCCGCCGCCGGATTCTCCGGCCTAGCTCCGGGTCCCAGCAGATACGTCAGCGAAGGCGTGTCCCCCATTTTGATCTCCGGGGAGATGGTCGCGAAGTAATCCCCGAGCGCACCGCGGCCTTTGACATGAGCGGTCACGAACTCGCGATTGCCCAGATCGCCCGCCTGATTCCCGCCGCGAAAGAAGCCCATATAGGTCGAGTTCGCCTCGATGATCCACAGATCCCGATGCTCCCGGGCAATGTAGTCATAGGCCGTAGTCGACCACTTCTTGTTAGGCCCGCCGATCCAGTAAATCCGCAGCTTCTGCTTGATCGAGGGGTCATCGTGAAGGGCCTGCGCGAGATCATCGATGCCACCCCAAACCAGCAGCCACAGCGGCCGCGGATCATCGCGGCGGGCGCATTGGAGGATCCAGTCCGAGCCTTCCGTCCGTTCACCCCAGCCACGCAGATCCGCGGAATCCGTGCCACCCTGTTTGGTCACGGCCCGCAGCTGGTCCGGCTTCGGATAGTCGTCCGAATAGCTCTTCAGGTTCGAAAAGTCCTTCGCGTAGATATCAATGAGCTTCAGCAGGTTCTCCTTCCGGTTCCGCGCCGCACCCCACGGCGACGCGATCAGTCCCTCCAGATCAATCCGGTCCGCATAGACCAGCAGGTGGACCAGCGACTGGAAGTCATCGAAATCCGTCCCGCCGATGTCGGTCGAAACGATCACCCGCGGGCGAACCTCGGCGGACACCGACAAAGTCATGGCCGGAATCACCAAAACGGCCAGGAAGAAGAGGGCGAGAACTCTGCGGAATCCCATGGACCTGAACCTTTGACCGGCCGCGGGACCACCACAATCGCGTCCGGCGACATTCGTATCGTGAAAAGTGCACCATCCCGCGCATCTCTCATCCCTGCCCGATGATACCTTCGTGCCTCAGGTCGCTTGTCCCTTGCGCGGCCGGACACGGTCGCTAAGGTCGGCCAACTTCGCCGCATGAATGATTCCCCCACTTCCACCGACTACGATGTCGTCATCTTCGGCGGCGCGTTTTCGGGGTCGGCGCTGGCGCTGCTGCTGAAGCGCGCTCGCCCGGAAACCCGGGTCCTCATCGTCGAGAAATCGGAAGCCTTTGACCGCAAGGTCGGCGAATCCACCTCCGAGGTCGCCGGCTGCTTCATCACCCGGGTACTCGGGCTGGCGCACTACCTTTCCTGCCATCATTTCCAGAAGCACGGCCTGCGGATGTGGTTCACCACCCCGGAGAACGATTGCCCGAACTCCTGCTCGGAAATCGGGCCGAATTCCCAAGCCCGCTTTCCCACCTACCAGCTCGACCGCGCACTTCTGGACCAGCACATGCTGGAACAGGCCCAGAAGGAAGGCTGCGACCTGCTCCGCCCGGCCTCCATCAAGTCCTTCGAACTGAATGGCGCGGGCAAGAACACCGTCGTCCTGAAGCACAATGGCGAGACCCGCACCATCACCGCCGGCTGGGTCGCGGACTGCTCGGGAAAAGCAGCGCTCATCGCCCGCCAGCGCGGCCTCTGGCGGAAGCTTGAAGATCACCCGGTGCATTCCATGTGGGTGCGCTATACCAACGTCCTCACGCTGGATTCCCACGAGGCCAGGACGAAGGCACCCAGCTTCAAGAACGGCCCATCGGTCGGCCGCGCCAGCGCGACCAATCACCTGATGGGCCGCGGCTGGTGGTCCTGGATCATCCCGCTCTCAAATGGCGACTTTTCCGCCGGTGTGACCTGGGACGAGCGGCTTTTCACGCCGCCGTCAGAGGGCCCGGTCGGCGAGCGCGTGAAGCAGCACCTGCTGACGCACCCCATCGGCAAGCTGATGTTCGCGGATGCCGTGCCGGTCGAAAACGACGCCCGGATTTACAAGCATCTCCCCTACTATTCCACCGAGGTCTGCGGCGATGGCTGGATCCTCGCCGGCGATGCCGCGGGATTCATGGACCCGCTCTATTCCCAGGGTCTCGATTACTGCGCACACTCCACCTATTGCGCGCACAACATCATCCTCAAGTCCCTGCGCGGCGAATGCGTGAAGATGGCATTGGCCACTCACAATGAGATCTATCCGCAGTCTTACCAGAGATGGTATCACGGCCTCTACCGGAACAAGTATCAATATCTCGGCGACGCGGACCTGATGCATGCCGCATTCCTCATGGATATCGCCGCCTATTTCATCGGCCCGGTGCGGGCAGTGTATTGGGATGCCGACCGCGAATACTCGACCATGCCCTACAATGGCCTCGGAGGCGCGATCTTCGCGCGGCTGATGCGCTTCTACAACCGGCGGCTGGAAACGATTGCCCGCAAGCGCCTGATGGCAGGCACCTACGGCAAGAATAACCTGAAGCACCGCCACCTGATCCGCGTCCCCTTCGAGCCGAACCTGAAGGCGGTCCGGCACATGCTGGGCGGCATGAAGGTGTGGCTGAAGCTGGAGGCGGAGACCATGTTCACCCAGCCGATCCCGGCCCTGCCTGACCCAATGGAAAAGGCCGCGGCCAGCCGGGTCGCGGAGGCGTCCTGACGGAGCATTTCGGTAGCGGAAGGGCTGCGCCCTTCCGGCGGGCGGGCGTGGAAGACAAATCGCCGCTTGGATTCGGGGACGGGCCGAACCCAACCGGAACGACGCAGTCGGTTCCGCTACGAAATCCCATTGTCATCTCTGGCTCATTCCCGCCTGAAATCCCAGACAGATCCCCTTCCCGGCGGAATTCCTTGGTGGAACTTCCGGTTGGAATTTTCATCGCGCCTTCACGCGAAATTCCGATACACCCTCAAGCATCCGAATCGTTAGAACGATCTTATCCCATGGAATACGCCTCCGAGACCGAAGTCACCACCGCCGGAAAGCACGTGCGCTCCCTATCCGCGGCGCTCAATCAGGTGCTATTCGGCCAAGAAGAACTCGTTGATCTGGTGCTGACTGGCGTTCTGGCCCGGGGACATATCCTGCTGGAAGGTCTGCCGGGACTCGGCAAGACCGAACTCGTGAAGGGCCTCTCGAAATCCCTCCGGCTCGGCACCAAGCGCGTCCAGTTTACCCCGGATTTGCTCCCGGGTGACATCACCGGCAACCCGGTGCTGCAGGAAGTCGACGGCCGCCGCGCCTTCGTCTTCCAGCCGGGGCCGCTGTTCACGAACATCGTGCTCGCGGACGAAATCAACCGCGCCTCCCCGAAGACCCAGTCGGCGCTGCTGGAAGCCATGCAGGAGCGCCGGGTGACCGTCCTCGGCGAGACCCACGAGCTGCCCAAGCCCTTCTTCGTCCTGGCGACCCAGAACCCGATCGAACTGGAAGGCACCTACCCGCTGCCGGAAGCCCAGCTCGACCGCTTCCTTTTCAAGCTCGAGGTCACCCGCAACAACGTCGAGACCCTTGAGCGGATCGTGAACCAGCGCGAACTCGGCACCGAGCCGACGGTTGAGCCAATCATGGATGCTTCGACGCTGGATGAAGTGCTGAATTTGGTACGCCGCATCTATCTCCCGGACGTGGTCGCAAATTACATCGCCCGTCTGGTCGATGGCACTCATCCGGGCCAGAGCTCCGCCGCCCGCGGCATCCGCTACGGCGCCAGCCCGCGTGCTGCCCTCTCGCTGGCCTCCGCAGCCAAGGCCCGCGCACTGATGAATGAACGGACCAATGCCTCCTTCGAGGACGTGCGCTTCGTCGCCCCGTCGGTGCTGCGCCACCGCATCGTGCTGGAATACAATGCGCGGGTCGAAGGACTGACGAACAACGACATCGTCCGCGCCCTGATCGAGGAGGTGCCGTTCCAGGGCGGCGCGACCCCGCGGACGCTCAAGACCGCCTGACCCGCGGCTGCTCCACCCCAGCCGTTCCATCTCCCAAAGCAGCCGGAACACCTCATCTCCCTGCCCTTCCCTTCATGCTCAAGCGCCTGCTTTTCCTGCTGGTCTCCCTCGTCGCTCCGCTGGGGGCGCAGGAGATGCTCTTCAGCCATGTGCCCGACCCGAAGACCAAGACCAAGGTCGACGCGGTGGCACTCTTCAATCGTCCCGCTCCCGGCGGATTCCTGCCGGTCCGGATCACGGTGAATAATACCTCCGAACAGGAGGGGAAAATCAACATCTCCACCACTTCCGAGGATGGCTACGGTGACCGGGGCAGCGAGATCACCTCGTCCTTTGACCTGACGATTCCGGCGGAGCGGAATAGCGTCCACGATATTCTGGTGCCATGCGCCACGCTGCTGAACTTCGGCTCCGGCGGCTTCGTCAGCGTGGATGTCCGTCTCTCCGGTTCCTACGGCAGCGCGTCGGGAAAGCTGAACGCGAACTATGACGACAGTCAGTCGGCAGTCTTGCTGAGCGAACCTCTCTACACGCCGAACGGATCGATGCTGGATAGCCATCTCTCGAGCTCCGGCAGCAGCGTCCACTATCGCGGAGGTTCTCAAACTTTCGCGGGTCGATTCGACGCGCGCTCGCTGCCGGAGGACTGGCGGGCTTACTCCGGATATGACGGCATCGCGATGACCGACACCGACTGGGGAAATGCCACCCCGGGTGCCCGCACGGCCATCCTCCGCTGGAATCGCCTCGGTGGCGAGCTGGTCATCTACACGCTGTCCGGATCCTCGGATCTGGCGACCCTGGGAATCTCCACGGAGGGCAAGGGCACACGAACCGCCGACCGCAGCTTCGGCCGGGTGACACTCATCCCTCTGGGCCGCGACTTGAAACTTGATGCACCGGCGACAGTGGAGCGCTTTCAGGACCACGCGCGCCTTGCACCCTTGAACCATTCCATCCGGAACGACTTCAGCGCAGCTTGGCAGACCAAGGCCGACTTCGGCGAGCAGCGCTACAACTACGGCCTCTTCGTCCTGATCTTGGTCGCATTCGGCGTGCTCGTCGGACCGGTGAACCTGTTCGTTTTCGCGAAGTCCGGCCGTCGCCACCGGCTGTTCATCACCACGCCCCTGATCGCCTTGGGCACCAGCGTGCTACTGATCGCGCTGATCATCCTGATCGATGGCTTCGGCGGTCGCGGCATGCGCACCGTCCTGATGGAAGTGCGCCCGGACGATGGGGAGAACTCCGCCTACCTTCTGCAGGAACAAGTCAGCCGCACCGGTGTGCTCCTCGGCGGTGGATTCACCGTGAACGAGCCCGCCGTTCTCACCAGCGTCCCGCTCGCCAGCGGCCAATGGTCCCGCCTGACCAATGACAACGACGGTGGCGGCATGCGTTACGAGGAGAAATTCGAAGACGGCAAGATGCAGGTGGAGGGTGACTGGTTCCAGAGCCGCTCCGAGCAGGGCCACTTCATGAGGGCCATCGTGCCGACCCGCGGACGGATTGAGGCCCGCGCGGAAAGCGGCACCCCATCCTTCCTCTCCACCTTCGATTTCCCCATCGAGACGCTCTACTATCACGACAACTCCGACGGCTGGTGGAAGGCGGAAAACGTCGTCCCCGGCAAGGCCTTCACTTGTGTCGCCGCATCGCCCGCAGAAGTGGAGGGATTCGTCAACGATGCCTCCAAGCGCCTCGCCGAGCGAACCCGCGGGGTGCTGGCCGTGAACGGGAAAGGCAGGGTCGACCGGGAATTCAAATCGCTCCACGAGCGGGAAGGCCACTTCATCGCGGTCTCCAACAAGGCACCTGCGATCGACACCCTGAAGGGCATCAACTGGATCGAAACGCGCACCTACATCACCGGACCCATCGTGAAGCCATGAGCGAAGCAGCCATCAAAGTCCACAATCTCTACCGCTACTTCGGACAGCTGAAGGCGGTGAATGGCATTTCGTTCGAGATCCCGCATGGCTCGGTGTGCGGCTTCGTCGGCGCGAACGGCGCTGGCAAGACGACCACCATGCGCATCCTCGCCTCGCTCGATTACCCGACCATGGGCACCGCGGAGATCTGCGGGATCAATGTGGTCCATCACCCGGACGAAGTGCGCAAGTTGATCGGCTGGATGCCGGATCATTTCGGCAACTATGAGCACATGACCGTCGTCGAGTATCTCGACTTCTACGCCCGTGCCTTCGGTTACCGCGGGAAGGAGCGGAAATCCCGCGTGCAGGAGGTGATGGAATTCACTGACCTCATTCCCCTCGCCGACCGCTTCTCGAACAAGCTCTCGAAAGGCATGACCCAGCGCCTCTGCCTCGGCCGCGCGCTGCTTCATGACCCGCAGATCCTGATCATGGACGAGCCGGCCGCCGGACTCGACCCGAAGGCCCGTGTCGAACTCAAGCACCTGATCCGGGTGCTGGCCCAGGAAGGAAAGACCATCTTCATCTCTTCCCACATTCTCTCGGAGCTGGGTGAGATGTGCGATTCGCTGCTCTTCGTGAATGGTGGCCGCATCGTTCACCATGGCGACGCCGAGACCCTGAAGCAGGGCACCGACTCCGCCGGCGGCATGCTCTACGATGTGCAGGTGCTCGGCGATCCGCAGGCCGTCTCCGACTGGTGCGTGATCAATCCGCACGTCAAGTTCCTGGAGAGCCGCAAGGCCGGCGCGCGCATCCGCATCGAGGCCAGCGAACCGGAGCGCGCCGCGGAGGTCCTCGCCCGCATGGTCAAGGACGGCCTCAAGGTAACCGAATTCCACAAGGAACAGCGCAATCTCGAGGACGCCTTCATCGACATGCTCGGCCGCATCGACCGCGGCGAAGGAGCCCTGCCGACCGCGCCGAAGTCCGAGCTACCCGCCTTCACTCCGCCCGAACCGTCGAACAATTGATGAGCGTCAGCGCCGCCAATCCTGTCGTCCCGCCGCCCGCTGTCACGCCGCCTCCGGTGGCCGGCCAGCTCGATGAGTTCAGCGACAAGCTTTCACCGATGCTGGTCAAGGAGCTCCGCCAGGGACTGCGGGGTAAGACCTTCGTCATCCTCTTCCTCGCCCTGCAAGGCCTGCTCGGCATCGTGCTGCTGTCGGCGATCGGTGCGAGTTCCGATGGCGACTCCGGGCCGGCGGTGAGCAAGGTGATCTTCTTCTTCTTCGCCCTCGCCGCTCTCGTCGCCCAGCCACTGCGCGGCATCGGAGCCCTGCACCATGAGATCAAGGGGAACACCATCGACCTGATGGTGCTCACCCGCCTCGGATCATGGCGCATCGTCCTTGGGAAATGGGTGGCCATCGTCAGCCAGACCGGACTGCTGCTGATGGCGATCGTGCCATACTTGATCCTGCGTTACTTTTTCGGGCGCATGGATCTGTTTGCCGAGCTCTTGTTGCTCGGGTTGGTCTTTGCCGGGTCGGCCATCTTCACGGCTATCACGGTCGGCCTCTCGGCGCTTCCTTCCATCCTCGTCCGCGGATTGATGCCGCTCGCCCTCGCCGTTTTCATTGGTTTCAGCATTCCGTCGATCACCTTCAGCCACGAGCTGAATGGTTTGATCCGCATCTGCACCTTGCAGGACAAGGCGGAAGCTTGGGGACTCTTCAGCACGCTCGCCGTCGGCATCTATATCGGCTGGATGGCATTGGCGATGGGTGCCTCGATCATTGCGCCCCAGGCGGAAAACCACAGCACCTCGCGGCGCTTGGTCGCGCTTGGCATGATCGCCCTGCTGGGAGTGATCGGTTGGATTGCCGGGACCTCGCGCGACGTGATGGCAGTGATGCTGATCATGGTCGGCGTGCCAGCGGTGGCGCTCGCCCTGACCGAGCCGTTGGAATTGCTGCCGCCCATCTGCCGGCCCTTCCTGCGGTTTGGCAACTTGGGGAAAGTTGCCGGCCGCATCCTGTATCCCGGCTGGGCTTCCGGCGTCCTCTTCACCGGTCTCCTGATGACCGGCACCATCCTCGTCTACCTCTCGCGCCCCAATACGGACATCAATCCCAATCTCCCGATCGTGAAGCTGCTGATGACGCTTGGCACCCTGCTGCTGCCAGCGCTGATCATCCGGGTCCTCGCTTCGCGTGCGCGAAGTCCGCTCGGAGTCTACATTCTGATCGGAGTTCTCCTTTGCGCCGCGGCCATCGCGCTGGTCCTGATCATGACGGAAACCGACAACGACGGGTATGTCTGGTTCTTCTCGTGGATTCCTCCCGTGCAGATGGTCGTGGTGGATTTCCTTTATCGCAATCACCCCTCGTCCACCACCATAGCAGACCTGAGTGGCCTGGTTCAGGTCGGCGTCATCACTTGCTCGGCCTATTTCGTCCTGCTCCTGTTCTTTGCCCTGAAGAACTTCTCCGCCATCCGCGAGGTCGAGCAAGAAGCCGAAGGCCACGCTCCGAAGCCAACGTCATGACCGCCGAAGAACTCACCCGCTGCCACGCCCGGGCGCTCGCCGCCGCGGCTCGCCTGAGGTTGCCGCTGCGATCACGCGTGTGGAAGGGCCAGGCTGGCGAATTCCAAGGCGCCGGCGTCGGTTCGTCCCTCGATTTCCAGGACCACCGGACCTACGTCCCCGGCGACGACCCGCGCCACATCAACTGGCAAGCCTACGCCCGCACTGGCCAGTACACCATGAAGCTCTACCGCGAGGAAGTCCGCCCCGTCGTCGACGTGGTGCTGGATGCCTCGGAGTCGATGTTCTTCGACCCGCAGAAGGCGGAGCGCGTGGCAGAGCTGTTTTGTTTCGCCGTCGAATCCGCGCGTCGCTCGGGTGCAAATACCGCCGTCTTCCTCGTCCGTGGCGACGCGGTGCGCCCTCTGGCACCTGAAAGCATCTCCCTCCATCGCTGGCTCGATGAAGCACGCGCGATGAAAGCCGCCGATCCCGCGCTGGCGCCGGATCTTTCGCGCATCCCCTTTCATGGCAATGCGATCCGGGTCATGGTCTCGGACCTCCTGTTCCCTGGTGACCCGGAACACGCCGTGCGCATGCTGGCCGCCCGCCAAGGCAGCCCGATCTTCCTCATCCCCTTCCTGCAAAGCGAGGCCGCCCCGGACTGGACCGGCAACTACGAGTTCATCGATGCCGAGCGCAAGTCGCGCCACCAGCATCGCATCGAGCCCTCCGTGCTGAAGCGCTACAAGGAGAGCTACGCGAACCACTTCTCGATGTGGAAGACGGCCTGCCGCCGCCACCAGTGCCGCATGGCCCGCGTCGCCTGCGAGCCCGACTTGCAGACCTCGCTCTTCGCCGAGGCACTGCCGAGCGGAGCATTGGAGACGGCAAATTGACGCTTCACTCACCACCTTTCACCTGACCCTTGCTCACTCTCACCAACCCAGCCGGCCTCTGGGCGCTCCTCGGGATTCCCGCGGTGCTGGCGATCCATTTCCTCCAGCGCCAGGCGGTCATCATCCCGGTCTCGACGCTGTTCCTGTTAGAGAAAACCCAGCGCGAGTCGGCGAGCGGCCGGCGCATGGACCGGCTGATGAATTCGGTACCGCTGTGGATGCAGCTTCTCGGCGTGCTCCTGCTGACATGGCTGCTGGCGGAGCCGCGCTACCAAAAGGCGCGCAGCACCCAGCGCGTCGCGATCGTGCTCGATTCATCGGCCTCGATGGCCGTCTTCAAGGACAAGCTGAAGGAGAAGATCGTCGCCTCCCTGCCCGACCTGCAAGGACACGCGACTGCGCTGGAGCTGACCGTTCTGGAAAGCACGCCGGGCCGGCCGAAGCTGTTCGCCGGGGACAACAAGGATGACCTCGCCAAGGCGCTCGATGCCTGGCAACCGCGCGCCGGCCTGACCGATCCCGCGCAGGCCCTGCGACTCGCGCGCTCGCTCGTCGCGCGTGAAGGCATCGTCGTTTACGCCACGGACACCCCGATCGACTCGCCGCCTTTCGACGCCCGCCTGCTCTCGCTCGGCGAGCCCATCGACAATGTCGGCTTCACCGGCGTGAGCATCGGCGAAAAGGAAGGCGCGAAGGTCTTCCAAGCCCTCGTCCGCAACTACTCCGCCCACGCGAATTCCCGCACCTGGCAAGTCGAGCTGCCCGATGGCACCCGCACCGAGCCACGCCAGATCGATCTGGAGCCGAATGCCATCGTCACCCTTCAGGCCGCCTTTCCGGAAAAGGCCGAGCGCCTGAAGCTCGTGCTTTCTCCGGACAAGTTCACGCTCGATGACGTGCTGCCGATCGTGGTTCCGCAGCCGAAGAAGCTCGCGCTCTTCGCCTCCACCGGCGGGGCCTACGATGAGCTGACCAAGAAACTGCTCCGCTCTCTGGAAGCCACCGAGTCGGTCAATGACACCGCCACCGCCGACCTCACCATCCTTTCCTACGATCCGCTCGATCCCGTGCTACCCGCGGGTCACGCCATCGTCTTCGTCAAGGACGAGACCAAAGGCGGAGCCTACCTGAAGGGCGGCATCGTTGCGGAAAAGCATCCGCTGATCGATGCGCTCAACTGGCAATCCCTGCTGGTTCGCGAGACGATCCAGCTCCAGCGCCGCCAGAGCGACACGGTGCTGCTGTGGCAAGGCGAGCGCCCGCTGATTTTCCTCCGCGAAACGCCGGCCACCCCGGAGACGCCGGCTTCCCGCCAGCTCTGTTTCAATTTCGACCTGCGCCTCTCGAACGCTTCCACCCTGCCAGCCTTCATCGTGATGCTCCATCGCTTCGCCGAGGAACTTCGCGAGGCGAAGATCGCGCCGATGACGCAGCTCTTGGAAAGCGGCCAGCCGCTGACACTCGCTGCCAAAACCGGGCACGAGGCACCAGCCCTCTCGATCCAAACCCTCGGCCTCGACGGCAAGGTGGTGAAAACCGACACGCTGCCCGCAGCAGCCCGCGTGAAGATCGATGCTCCGCTCGAAGCCGGCTTCATCAAGGTACGCCAGGGCGACACCGACTTGCTCACCGCCAGCGTCCACTTCGCCGATACCCGCGAGGCCGATTTCAGCGCGTGCAAGCCCGAGAACACCCTCGACCAAGGGAGCGCCGCCGCTGTGGAGCGCCACACCGATGAAGATCACTGGTGGCGCGCATGGTTCCTCTTGCTGCTCGCCGCGCTGCTGGTTTCGTGGCATTTCACTCGCGAGCGCGAAGCTGCGAAAAAGCGCGCCACCGAACCCCAACCCGCCTGACCGCCATGAAATCCCGCCACCTGCTTTTCACGGTCCTGCCGCTGTTCTTCACCGCCTGCACCACCACCACCGCCTTCCGTCACAAGAACGGCTCGCTGACGGTATCGCAGCGGGGCATGAATGCCGCTCCATCCACCTACTGGATCACCGGGGCGAATTCCGGACGCATCACCACCGCCAGCGACCTCACCGTCTTCCGCAAGTTTCCCGGCAAGTCGATGCCCGCCGTGCCGCTGAAATGCGATGGCTTCGTCGATGCCACCAAGAAGAAGGTCGAAATCCGGCTCGTTGAAAAACAGGGCGGCAATCTTTCCCAGGCTTGGGTCAACGGCAGCCACAAGGTCGTCGAAGAAGGCGCTCCGAAGCCGTTTTACCACTGGCTCATTCCATGACTTTCGGCTCTCCAGAATGGTTCCTCCTGATTCCGGCCTTCCTCTTCATCGGCTGGTTCTGGAAGTCACTGCGCCTGTGGTCTCCCCTACGGCTGCTGCTCGTGCTGCTCGCGGCGTTCGGCCTCGCCGATCCCAAGATCAACGTGCAGGAGGATGCGCTCGACCTGTTTGTCCTATTGGACCGGTCCGACTCCACCGAGGACCTCGTCGACAAGAACCTGGCCGAGTGGAAGCGCCTCATTGAAGACGGCAAGCCAAGCCACCGCGACAAGGCCTACTATTTCAACTATGGCGCCGAGGTGGCGGACACCGAGCTCGATGACGTGAGCTTCACCGGCTCCCGCAAGCTGACCCGCACCGGCCTGGCGCTCTCGCACGTCACCGCCCTGACCAAGGAGAATCGCCCTTCTCGCGTCCTCGTCTTTACCGATGGCTTTGCCACCGAGCCCCTGCATGAAGCTGCCGAGCAACTTGAGGCACGCGGCATCCCGGTGGATTTCCGCCTGATTCGTGAAGAGACGCTCGATGACTTCCGCGTCTCACGCCTGGAACTGCCGGAGCGTGTGCAAGCCGGCGAGCCCTTCCTGCTCGCGGCGACTGTGCGCGGCTCTTCCGACACCGATGTAAACCTGATCCTCCGCCGTGGTGATCAGACGCTGACCGAGACCAAGGTCAAACTGGTCAATGGCGTGGGCCGTGCCGAGTTCACCGATCGCATCTCCCGCTCTGGAGCTTTCCAATATGAAGCGGAAGTCGTGGTCGGCAGCGATTCGCCATTCAAGGACGCGCATCCCGGCAACAACAAGGCGTCACGCTGGATCGAAATCGCGGGCGGACCGCGCGTCCTGCTCGCCACCAAATATACCGATGACCCGGTGGCCAAGGTGCTCTCGTCACTCGACTTCACCGTGGATGTCGTGACGAACCCCGCGGACCTGAAGCCGGGCCGCCTGACCGGCGCACGCGCCGTGATCTTCAACAATATTCCCGCCTTCGAGGTGCCGGTGGAGTTCCTCGAAGCGCTCGATTTCTTCGTGCGCGAGCAAGCCGGCGGCTTCCTCATGGCGGGCGGCAAGCAGTCCTTCGGCTCGGGCGGCTACTTCAAGTCCCCCATCGATGCACTGCTGCCCGTTTCGATGGAGCTCAAGACCGAGCACCGCAAGCTCGCCGTGGCACTCGCGATCGTCCTCGACCGCTCGGGCTCGATGTCGGTCGAAGTGGGCGGCGGCATGGCCAAGATGGACCTCGCCAATAATGGCGCGGCGGATGCCATCGGGCTGTTAGGCCCCATGGACCAGGTCACCGTGCTCGCCGTCGACAGTGCCCCGGAGACCATCATCCCCCTGACGGATGTGAGGGGCAACGTGGGCAAGCTGCAGGCCCGCGCACGCAGCGTGAAATCCACCGGCGGCGGCATCTACGTCTACGAAGGTCTCAAGGGAGCTTGGGACGAACTCAAGAAATCAAAGGCCGGCACCCGCCACGTCATCCTCTTCTCCGACGCCTGCGACTCCGAGGAGCCGGGCGACTACAAGCGCCTTTTGGCCACGATGAAGAAGGAAGGCTGTACCGTCTCCGTCATCGGCATGGGCCACAAGACGGACGTCGATGCCAAGCTGCTGGAAGACATCGCCAAGCTCGGCGACGGCCGGATCTTCTTCGCCGACCGGCCGATGGACATCCCGAAGATCTTCGCGCAGGAGACCGTGACCATCGCCCGCTCCGCCTTCATCGAGGATCCCGTCGGCGCACTGCCGACCGGCCGCTGGGCGGAGGTTTCGCCGAAGCCGCTTGAGTGGCTGCCGGAGGTGGATGGCTACAATCTCTCCTATCTCCGCGAAGACGCGACCCACTCGCTGGTCAGCAAGGACGAGTATGTCGCCCCGCTCGTCGCTCAAGCTCGCCGCGGCCTCGGCCGGAGTGCCGCCGTGTCCTTCCCGCTCGGCGGCGAGTTCTCGCAGCGGATCCGCGATTGGAAGGGCTACGGCGATTTTGTCCAGACGATGACCCGCTGGCTGATGGGCATGGACCTCCCGCCGGGAATCGGCCTCAAGCACCGGCTTGATGGCACACGCCTGACGCTCGATCTGCTCTACGATCCCGAGCAGTGGTCGCAGAAACTCTCCCTCATGCCGCCGAAGCTCCGTCTGCTGGAGACCGGCCCGGGTGAAGCGCCTTATGATGTCCCGTGGAAGCGCATCGCACCGGGTCACTTCTCGGTGACGAAAGATCTGGATGAAGGATCGATCGTCCGCGGTGCGATCCAAGTCGGCGAGCATGCCCTGCCCTTCGGACCGGTCACGGTCGGCTCGTCCGTCGAGTGGGCCTTCGAGCCCGAGCGCCTCGCCGACCTGCGAACCGTGTCGGCGCAAACCGGTGGCCGCGAGCTGCTCAATTTGGAAGACGCCTGGTTGCGTCCGCCGAACCGACAGGATGTTTCCCTGCGCATCTGGATCGCCTTGGCGATGCTTGTCTTTCTCGTGACCGAAGCGCTGATGACCCGCACTGGTTGGAAGCTGCCGCTGCCATCGATGCCGAACTTCGCCCCGCGCGAAAAAGTAGCGAAGCCCATCAAGGTCAAGGCACCCAAGCCCGAGCCGGTGTTCGCAAAGAAGGAAGACGACAAGCCGGTCGTCACTGCGGAAACGACGGAAGAAGACAGCTCTGAGCGCCGTTCGCGCTACCAGCGGGCCAAGGATCGGAAGTAACTCATGCGCATCCTGATCTACGCCATGGGCAGCGCGGGGGACGTGCATCCCTTCGTCGGTGTCGGAAAGGCCCTGCAAGCGCGCGGACACGAGGTCATCGTCGCGACCAGCGCGTTCTTCGAGAGCGTGGTCACCCGTGCCGGGCTCCGCTTCCGGGCGATGGGCACGGTTGAGGATTTCGAGCGCATCCAGGGAAACCCGCACCTCTGGCATCCGACCAAGGCGCTGCCCTCGATCATCGAACATGCGGTGAATCCGAGCTACGAGCCGATCCTGGAAGTCGCTCGCGAACTGAATATCCCGGGCGAGACCATCATCCTCGCAAGTTCGCTGGCATGGGCGACGATGTCGGTTCGCGAGCTGTTAGACGTGCCGGTGGTGAGCATCCATCTCGCGCCGTCGCTGTTCGTCAGCGTGCATCGCCAGCCGGTGATGCACGGCGCGCCGGTTCCCCAGGGAGCGCCGGTTTGGATGAAGAAGATCCAGTGGGCGATCGCGGAAAAGGTCGTTGATCGCCACGTCCTTCCGGAGCTGAACCGCTTCCGCGCCCGCCACGGGCTAGCTCCCACGCGCGGCGTCCTCCGCGGCTGGCACTCGCCGGACCGGGTGATCGCGTTGTTTCCCGAGTGGTATGCCGCGCCGCAGCCGGATTGGCCGGAGCAGGTGATTCAGACCGGATTCCCCTTGTTCGACGAAAGCGAGCAACGCGAGGTGCCGCAGGAACTGGAGGACTTTCTCAACGACGGCGAGCCACCCGTGGTCTTCACACCCGGAAGCGCGATGGACCGGGGGCATGAGTTCTTCGATGAAGCGGTGAAAGCGATGAAGCTGCTCGGCAAGCGCGCCGTCCTGATCAGCCGCTTCGACGATACCATCCCGGCCGATCTGCCCAAGGGCGTGCGCCATTTCTCCTACGTCCCCTTCAGCCAGGTGCTGCCACGAGCCGCAGCCATGGTCTATCACGGCGGCATCGGCACCTGCGCCCAGACGCTCCGGGCCGGGATTCCCCATCTCCTGATGCCCATGGCCCACGACCAGCTCGATAACCTGAGCCGCGTCCACGACCTCGGCACCGGTGACGGGCTCCCGCCGAAGCGCTTCAAGGCGAAGCAGATTGCCGCCACTCTGGACCGCCTTCTCCACGATCCGGCGGTGAAACGGCGGGCCGAAGAGGTAGCCAAGCGCTTCGATCCCGCGGGCTGGATGACCCGGACCTGCGACCTGATCGAGGAAATGAAGCCGTGAAACCGCTCTTGGCGCGGGGCTCCGGCTGCCTACAGTCCCGCGCATGTCATCAAGTTTCGGCCACGCTTTCCGCATTCACACCTTCGGAGAATCGCACGGTGGCGGCGTGGGCGTGATCATCGATGGCGTGCCGCCCCGCGTTCCGCTCACCCTGGAGGACATCCAGCACGAGCTCGATCGCCGGCGCCCGGGCCAGAGTGAAATCGTAACGCCCCGCAAGGAGGCCGACAAGGCCGAGATCCTTTCCGGCCTGATCGACGGCCAAACGCTGGGCACCCCGATCGCCGTGGTGGTCCGCAATGAGGACCAGCGCCCCGGCGCCTACGACGAGATGGCGGTGAAATACCGGCCTTCCCACGCCGACTACACCTACGATGCCAAATTCGGCATCCGCGCCCTTTCCGGCGGCGGCCGGGCTTCCGCCCGCGAAACCATCGGCCGCGTCGCCGGTGCCGCCGTGGCGAAGAAGGTGCTGGATCACCTCTGCCCCGGTATCGAGGTGCTGGCCTGGGTGAAGTCGATCCACGATCTCAATGCGACCGTCGATCCCCTCTCCGTCACCGCCGAGCAGATCGAGGGCAATATCGTCCGCACCGGCGATCCGGCGATGGTCGAGCCCATGATCGAGCGCATCAAGGAAGTGCGCGGCGAAGGCAACTCCGTCGGCGGCGTGGTCGAGTGCGTGATCCGCGGCTGCCCGCCGGGACTCGGTGAGCCGGTTTTCGACAAGCTCGAGGCCGAATTGGCCAAGGCCATGCTCTCTCTGCCCGCCACCAAAGGCTTCGAAATCGGCTCCGGCTTCGCGGGCACCCTGCTCACGGGCAAGGAGCACAATGACCCCTTCCGCATGGTCGAGGGCAAGGTCCGCACCACCAGCAATCGCTCCGGCGGCATTCAGGGCGGCATTTCCAATGGCGAGAACATCGTCTTCCGCGTGGCCTTCAAGCCCACCGCCACCATCATGACCTCGCAGGAAACCGTCACCAATACCGGCGAGAATACCGAACTCGCCGGCCGCGGCCGCCACGATGCCTGCGTGCTCCCGCGCGCCGTGCCGATGGTGGAAGCGATGGCCGTTCTAGTCGTATGCGATCACCTGCTCCGTCAGCGCGGCCAGGTCGGTGGGTTCCCTGCTCCGGACGCGTGAAGGAACTTCTCGCAGCACTCGATTTGGAGACGATCCCGCAGCTCAGCCTCGGGACCGCCGCACTGTTGATTTTCGGAGCCTGTGCCGTGCTCGCGGTGCTGCGTGGCCTGCTGCGGATCTTCGCCGGTTCGCTGGTGGTATTCCTCAGTGGCTTCGCCGCGTATCTGACGTGGCGGCATGCCCCCGCGGTCGAGATTCCCGGCGGACCGTGGATCGCCCCGGTGATTGCCGGTGCCGTGGTGTTCTTCATCTTGCGCGCCGTGCTGCACTTCGCCGTGCGTCCCTTTGGCAAGAAGAACGAGGAATCGGAAGAGACTTCCAAACGTTCACCGAAGCGCTGGATCATCACGTCCTTGCTCAGCCTGCTTCCCACCTCATTGCTGTGGTTCACCGGTGCAACCGCGCTACGGAATATCGGTTCGGTCGCGGAGATCAGGCGCTTCGTCGAAGGCGACCATGCCACCACCCCACCCTTGGCCTTCGTCGCGAAGCTGAAGGAAACCATCAATCACGCGCTGCCTGAAGGCTTGTTCCAAGGCATCGATCCCCTCGCAGACGAAGCCCGGGTAACACTCGCCAAGCTCATCGCCCTCGGCGACAGCGGCCCTCCACCGAAGGCGATCCCGGTGATGGAAGAGCCTGAGATCAAAGCGCTGATCCAGCAGGATCCGAAGCTTCGCGAACTGGCGAAGCAAAAGCGCTACGCCGACATCCTGCGTGATCCGCGGCTGGATCACGTGATGGCGAATCCGGATCTGAAGAAGATGCTGGCGGACCTACGACTCTAACAGGCGGCCGCTCCCAGCAAACGCTACTGAGCCTCCGTCTTCAGCACTCCCACGTAAGGCAGGTTCCGGTAGCGCCCTTGGTAATCGAGGCCATAACCCACCACAAACTCATCCGCGATCAGGAAGCCGACGTAATCCGCCGCGATGTTCTCCGCATGCGGCTTGTCCTTCGACAGCAGCACGCCGGTCTTCACCTCGGAGGCACCATCCTGATAGAGCCGGTCCACCACGGCCTTCAGCGTCCGGCCGGTATCGAGAATGTCATCCAGCACCAGCACCTTGCGGTCCTTCACGTCGGGCAGCTTGTGATCCAGGAAGCTCACCACGCCGCTGCTCTCGGTGCCACCGTGATAGCTGGCGACATTGATGCACTCCATCTCCAGCATCCGCGGCACCCGGCGCAGCAGGTCGGCAGCGAAGACGAGCGCACCCTTCATGAGCACCACGACCACCAGCACCTCGCCCGGGAAGTCCTTGCGAATCTCCAGCGCCATCACATCGAGCCGCTTGTGAATCACCTGCTCGTCCACCAATACGCGCTCGATGTCGTCTTCCATGGCCACAAGCATCCGCATTCCTGGCGGCCTCTATCAAGCGCTCACTCGACCAATCAATCCTGCGTCCGCTTGAACCGATACACCTTGCCGCCCGGGCGATGCAGGTTCAGGCGGTCGGTCGCTTTCAGTTCGAGGAAAGCCGGATCGTCCTTGAGCGCGCGATACTCGTTCTCGCGGTAGTCCTTTTCCGCGACCACCCGCTTTTCGGCCTCAAGCGTCTGCGAGAGCTTGTATTCCAAGTCCTTCAGCCGGCGCTGTTGTGGCAACGCCGTGGCAACCACAGCCAGCCCGAGGATCAGGCCCATCACCGCGAAGATGATGCGATTGGCCGTAGAAATCACCCGCGTCTGGGCTTCCAGACGCTTCAATTTCGTTCCTGAGATACTTTTCCGCCGGGCGGCCATTGGCTGGCAGTTGGTTAGCATTCCTAAAGCATCCAGCCTAGCGGAAAATCGGACAGCCGCACGATTTTGACATGCGAAACATTGCTGGAAACTCGTGGTTGGAACGACGTTGACCCGTAGGGATCAGCCAGCTTACCTCGCCCCAGCCATCCGTTGTCTGTTAAACCATGAAAGCTCCAATCACCGTCTCCGTGACCGGCGCCGCCGGCCAGATCGGCTACGCCCTCCTTTTCCGCATCGCATCCGGCGCCCTCTTCGGTCCTGACCAGCCAGTGAACCTGAGATTAATCGAAATCGAGCCCGGCATGCCCGCGCTCAAGGGCGTGGTGATGGAGCTCGATGACTGCGCCTTCCCGCTCCTCCGCGAAGTGGTGCCGACCTGCGATTTGGATGAAGGCTTCCGCGGCACCAACTGGGCGCTGCTCGTCGGCTCCGTGCCGCGCAAGGCCGGGATGGAGCGCGGCGACCTGCTCGGCATCAACGGCAAGATCTTCACCGGTCAAGGCCAGGCGATCGCCCGCAACGCCGCCTCCGACGTCCGCACGCTCGTCGTCGGCAATCCCTGCAATACCAACGCGCTCATCTGCGCCTCGAACGCCGATGGCGTCCCGAAGGACCGCTTCTTTGCGATGACCCGCCTCGATGAAAATCGCGCCAAGAGCCAGCTCGCCCAGAAAGCCGGCGTCCATCACTCCGAGGTGACCAATCTCTGCATCTGGGGCAATCACTCCGCCACCCAGTATCCCGACTTCACCAATGCCAAGATCGCTGGCAAGGCCGTCACCGACGTGATCTCTGACAAGGCGTGGCTCGAGGGGGACTTCATCAAGACCGTCCAGCAGCGCGGTGCCGCCATCATCGCCGCGCGCGGTGCTTCCTCGGCCGCTTCCGCTGCGAATGCCGCCATCGATACCGTGGTCAGCCTCGTCAATCCGACCCCGGCCGGCGACTGGCACAGCGTGGCCGTTTACTCGGATGGCAGCCACTACGGCATCGCCAAGGGCATCATGGCCTCCATGCCGATCCGCACGCTCACCAATGGCACCTGGGAAGTCATCGACGGCGTGCCGGTGAATGAGTTCAGCCAGGGCAAGATCGACGCCACCATCGGCGAACTGCTCGAGGAGCGGGACGCGGTGAAGGGCCTGATTCCTGCCTGATCGGATTATTATAAAAATTTCACGCAAAAGCCGTGGGATTTCCCACGGCTTTCTGCTTATTTGGGGGCACATGTCCCTCCCTGTCGTCACCGGCCTGATTCGTCGCCGTCTTTTGGTGAACTACCGCGTCGATCCCTCGGTGGTCGCGCCGCTGCTGCCAGAAGGATTCCGGCCGAAGTTGCACCGCGGCCAAGCCATCGCGGGCATCTGTCTGATTCGCCTGGAAGATATCAGGCCGCGGATGCTCCCGGTATGGGCTGGCATCAACAGCGAGAACGTCGCGCACCGGATTGCCGTGCTTTGCGATGACGAGGACGGCACCACCCGCGAAGGCGTTTTCATCCCGCGCCGCGACACCAGCTCGCTGGCGAATCATCTCGCAGGCGGCCGCATTTTCCCGGGCGAACATCATCTCGCGGACTTCATCGTCTGTGACGACCACGGCATCATCGAGATCAAGGCGCGCGCCCGCGATGGCCACATGAGCCTCTCGCTCAGCGCGACGGAATCCGATGAATTCCCCGCTTCATCCTGCTTCAATTCTTTAAAAGAATCCTCGGACTTTTTTGAAACCGGCAGTGTTGGCTACTCCACCACCAAGAGCTGTGACCACCTCGACGCCATCCGTCTGGAGACCTACCAGTGGCAGGTGAAACCTCTGACGGTCTCAAAGGTGGCTTCGTCCTATTTCGACAATCCCGCCCTCTTCCCGGCCGGCAGCGCTGTCTTCGACCACGCCCTGATCATGCGGGATGTCGCTCACGAGTGGCACAGCATGGAAAGCCGCCGGGTCGCGGTGCCTGCGTGAAGTGAGGTGACAAGACCGGGTCCCGTGGGGCTTGCATGCAGGGGCTGCTTTCCTACAGTCCGCCGCCGATGTCCCAGCCGCTTGTCATTGCCGGTCGCGAGTTCTCGTCCCGCCTCTTCACGGGCACGGGGAAATTCTCGTCGAATGAGTCGATGCGAGACGCGCTGGCCGCCTCCGGCACCCAGATCGTGACTGTGGCCCTGCGTCGCGCCGACCTCACCGGCAAGGCCGATCCCTACGCGAACATCCTCGATTTCATCGACCCGGAGAAATACCTGCTCCTGCCGAATACCAGCGGCGCGATGAATGCGGAGGAAGCCGTGCGCCTCGCCCGCCTCGCCGCCGCCGCCGGGCTGCCGAAGTGGGTGAAGCTGGAGATCCATCCCGATCCCACCTATCTTCTGCCGGATCCCATCGAGACGCTGAAGGCCGCCGAGATCCTCGTGAAAGAGGGCTTCACCGTGTTGCCCTACATCAATGCCGACCCCGTGCTCGCCAAGCGACTCCAGGAAGTCGGCACCGCCACCGTGATGCCGCTCGGTGCACCCATCGGCTCTAACAGGGGCGTCGCGACCCGTGACCAGATCCGCATCATCGTGGAGCAAGCCACCGTGCCTGTGGTGGTCGACGCCGGCCTCGGAGCTCCCAGCCATGCGGCCGAAGCGATGGAGCTCGGTGCCGATGCCGTGCTCATCAATACCGCCATCGCCGTTGCTTCCGATCCGGTGCGCATGGCGATCGCTTTCAAGAAGGCCGTCGAGGCAGGTCGCGAAGCTTACGAACTCGGCTTGCCTGAGCGCAGCGATGCAGCTTCCGCCACGAGCCCGCTGACCGGGTTCCTCAACGCCTGAGCATGAGCGCACCGCTCGTCTTCGGCTTGGTGGCAGCGGCCTTCATCGCGCTGCACGTGCTCGCATGGAAACTCACGGACCAGAAGAGCCGTGGCGTGCAAGTGACCGCGGCCATCGTGCTCACCCTCCTATGCCTGCCCGGCGCTTGGTTCGCCCTCTACTATGTCCACTGGCTGCCCGAGCCGCCCCTTCTCTATCAGCTCCGCTCGCTAAGCTTCGGTGAGGGCTTTCTCGCCCTGTTTGGAGCTGCGGCCGGAGCGTGGCGGAATCTGCTGCCCAAGCTGTTGAAGTCCGTTCCCACCGCCGCCGGTGCCTTCTTGCTGGCACTCCCCTTTCTCAAGCCCGTCTTCCGCCCGCTCGATACCACGACCTTGGAAGAGCGTTGGGAAGGCGATGTCTGCTACCAAAGCTCCATGGTCACCTGCGGTCCCGCAAGTGCTGCCAATATCCTGCGCTTCCTCGGCGACAAGCAAGTGACCGAACGCGATCTGGCACGCGACGCATGGACCTCACAAAGCAGCACTGAGGCCTGGCATCTCGCCCGCACGCTGCGACATCGCGGCTATCGCGTGCGCTTCCTCGCACCGGATGGATTGCCCGCCAAGGAAGACCTGCCCGGCATCCTCGGCACCGGCAGCAAAACGGCCGGGCACTTCATCGCCCTGCTCGAAATCGAAAACGGCGAGATCCACTACATCGATCCTTTGGGTGGCCGCTTCCACAGGCCGGTGAAGGACTTCCTCAAGTGGGTCGCGTTCGAGCCGTTCTTCATGTCGGTGCAGAAGGAGCACTGAATCGCTCGCCGATTCGCCTCCCGTCTTGCTTTTCCCCAGAAATCATGATGCATCGCGCCATCATGAACCGCCGCCATTTCCTTGCCACGGGAGCGCTCGCCGGAGCCACGTCCGCCCTGCCCGCTCAAGCTCAGGAAGCAATCCCGAAGCCGGTCTATCCCGCGAACCGCATCGGCGTGTCCTCGTATTCGTTCTGGGGTTTCCAACGTGAAGCCCTGAAGGACATCCCGACCTGTCTGGATCACACGGCGCGAATGGGCTTCGATGGCTTCGAAATCCTCCAGCGCCAGCTCGCCTCCACCGACAATGCCGAGCTGCAGAAGATCAAGCGCCACGCGTTTCTGTTAGGCCTCGATCTCATGGGCTACTCGACCCACCAGGGCTTCCTCTCGCCGGACAAGGAGAAGCGTGAGGCGCAGATCAAGCTCACCACCGATTGCATCGAGCAGGCCTATGCGCTCGGCATCCCGACGATGCGCGTGAACTCCGGCACTTGGGGCACCTCGAAGGACTTCGATGACCTCATGGCCAAGCGCGGCGTCGAGCAACCGCTGGAAGGCTACACCGAGGAGGACGCCTACAAGTGGGTGATCGAGTCCTACCAGAAGATCGTCCCTGTGGCGGAGAAGTGCGGCGTTACCCTCGGCCTCGAAAACCACTGGGGCCTCGGCGTCACTCCGGAAGGCGTGAAGCGCGTGGTGGACACCATCGATTCCAAGTGGCTTCGCGTCACGCTGGATACCGGCAATTTCCTCGAAGACCCGTATGATCGCCTCACCAAGCTCGCGCCGGATACCGTGCTGATGCAGGCCAAGACTTACTACGGCGGCGGCGTCTGGTACACGCTGGATCTCGATTACACGCGCATCGCCAAGATCATGCGGGACGCCAACTACAAGGGCTACGTCTCGCTGGAATTCGAGGGCAAGGAGGACCCGCTGACCGCGATTCCGAAGAGTCTGGACTTGCTCCGCAAGGCCTTCGCGGGATCGTAAGGCATGGGCATGGAAAACGCCGGTCGCATGCTTGTCTTCGCGGGACTCGGTCTCGCGGTGATCGGTGCCGTGCTGTGGTTCGCCGGCGGAAAAGGCTGGCTCTCATGGCTCGGCCGCCTACCCGGCGACATCCGCGTGGAAGGCGACAAGGGCAGCTTCTACTTTCCGGTGGTGACCTGTCTGCTGGCGAGCGTGGCGCTCAGTGGCCTGCTTGCTTTAATCCGGAAGTTCTTTGGGTGACCCAGCTTCTCAACCCAACCGCGCCGCGTAGAACCCATCCCACCCAGTCTCCGCCGGAGAAACCGTTAGTTCCTGCTCGATTGCCCGCCGCGCATCACGTTCCACGAGATTGCGAAGCTGCCCGCCATTCTCCGACGGCAGCACCGAGCACGTCGCATAGACGAACTTCCCACCGGGACGGAGAAGTTCCGGATAGTGATCCAGCATTCGCCTCTGAAGGCGCTTCGTTTTCTCCAGCGACGGCGCGGTGAGCCGCCACTTGAGATCCGGCTGGCGGCGCAGGGTGCCAAGGCCGGAGCACGGCGCATCGATGAGCACCCGATCCGCCCAACCGGCGTAACGCTTCAGCGTGTCCTCCCGCCACATCTCGGTGCGAATGATCCGCGTCCCGGCACGCGATGCCCGGCGGCGGAGTTCACTCAGCTTCGCCGTGGAAATGTCCATCGCCACGATCTCTCCCTTGCTCTGCAGCAGCGCTGCGAGATGAAGCGCCTTCCCACCCGCACCGGCACAGGCGTCGATGACCCGCATCCCCGGCTCCAGATCCAACAGCGGTGCGATCCGCTGCGAACCGGCATCCTGGATTTCCACCAGCCCTTCCGCGGCGAGAGGCTTCGGCAAGGTCTTCCCGGCAGGCAACACCAGCGCATCATGCGTGCCTTCCACACGGCTCGCTTCGATCCCGTGCGAGCCCAACCACGCGATGGCTTCACCCACCTCCATCCGCAGGCGATTCACGCGGAGGAAAACAGGCGCGCGCCGATTCAGTGCCGCCACTTCCCTGCCCCAGGCATCCCCCAGCTCGCGCTCTCCGAGTTCATCCAGCCAGTCCGGAATCGACTCGCGGATTGCCCGCGGCTGACCGGAAAGCTCCGCCTCGCGGGAACTGATCTCATCAGGATGACTCGGCCACCACTCCGGCACCTCGAATCCGCTGCGGACCCATTGCACGGCACACAGCGCCTCGATGGACTCATCGCCGGCAAGGAAGCCCAGCGCCCGCCGCCAACGGGTCACCTCGAAAGCAGTCTCCGCAATAAAGCCACGGTCGCGCTTGCCCCACTTCGGATTGGCACGAAAGAGCCCGTCAAGCTCGCGATCCAGCACGCGGCCCTCATTGAAAACCTGCGCCAGCACCCCCGCCGCGCTCTCCGCCAACATCCGGTGAATCCTCACGGCAGGACGATGGTCTCCGCAAGGTCACGCGGACAATCCCGAATCAGCAACTTAATGTCCCCGCCCCTTCGGCGCGGCCGGTGCTGGCTTCTCAAAGCGCAGGTAGGTGATCGATTTGGTCCGGGACTCCGCATCCAGGGCATTCACCCGCATTTCCTTGATCGTGTAGCCTTTGTCATCCGGCAGCTTCATCACCGAGTTGACCTGGAATTCCTTCAGCGGGACGCCCTTCCTATCGTGGGCGCGGATCTGCCAGAAGGCTCCGTATTTTTTATGAACCCAGACGTAGACGACGCCGTAGGCTCCGTTGCCATCAGTGTTATCCAGGCGGATCTTATAGCAATCCTCGCCATTGGCTTTTTCTTCCCCGGCAAACGTGGCCTTCTTCCAGTAAAGGAACCGCAACGTCAGGTCCTCGTAGCTGACATCGGTGCCAGCGACCGGCTCTGACAGACGACTCACAGGGAATTTCTTGAAGTTGCCCTTGGCGTCGGTGATCTCCAGAAGCTCGGCGTCCTCATCCCCCATGCGGATGTGGAAGGGCTTCTGGCCAGCGATCTGGAACTGCATGTTGCCCTGGCGAACGAACAGGCTAACCGCCGCCTTCGGCCCGCCGTCCTTCTCCACACTGCCATTCAGGTCCATCTGCTGGAGCGTCGCCGAAAGCCGGATCGACCGCACCATCGCGGCCGCGTCCGGCTGCTGGGCGTGGAGCGGAGCGACGGCAGTGACGGAGGAAAAGAGGAGGGCGGCGATGGCTTTCATGCGCGACAAGGGTGCAGTCAAAACGGCTCTCCCGCAAGTTCGGGAAAGATTCACAAAAACAGCGGCCCTGCATGACCGGATTTTTCAAAATCGTGACATTAGGGACTTGCTGCCGGACGGGGCGGCGAAGTGGAATCCTGCACGCCCGAAAGGACCGTCCCAAAACCCCATGAGCCTCCGCACCCAGCTTACGGAAATCCTTCCTCCCCTTCTCCCGAGCAACCCATCGGAAGCCATCAAGGGGACCGAGCTCATCCGGCTCGCACGGTTGCAACTCAATGGCGCTTATTCGGATGCCTCGCTGCGCTACCATTTCTCCATCATGTCCTGCGATCCGGCCTCGCCGATCGCCAAGGTGGAAAAGGGCCAGGGCTACTACCGCCGCTCCGCCCCGGTGCCGGCGCTGACCGGTGCCCAAGAGCTGCTTTCCCTGAGCCAAGGCCGGCTCGATGACCTGAGCGCCGACCACGAAGCGGTCGACCTCGCTCTGGAGCGCCTGCGCAAGTTCCGCGCGGTGGTGACCCGTTACTACGAGGTCAATGGCCGCTTCCCATATACTTTCCGCCAGGCCTTCGCGCAGGGCGCCCCGCTGGGAAATCTTTGGAAATACCCGGAGGTGGTGCTGGTCGACTGGGAAACCGGCGACGCCCCGGACGAGGAGCTCGCGCTCGATCCCACGATGCTTTCGCTGAAGCAGCGCCTCGGCCTCCCGCCATTCCGCCTGCAAGCGGCCCGGCTGCGCATCCATCCGTCGCTGGCCAGCTTCCGTGAAGACTTCTTCCAGGCACTGTCCTCCTCGATGTGGGCACAGGGCAGCGAGCTGATCTACGCCGCACCGGTTCAGGACGAGGCGCTCGCCGATGGCCTGCGCCGCCTGAATGCCATCTTCGGCGTCGGAGTGATTTCCTTCGGCCTCGACGCCGCGGCGCTGGATGACCTTCCGCGTGCAGCCAATATCCTCAATGCCCATCCGCGCGAAACGGAAGCCTTGATGGACCGGCTGAAAATCGACCGCATCGCCGCGCCGCACACCCGCCAGCACATCGACTGGCAAGCACTCGATGGCCTCCGCCGCGAGAGCGATGAAGTGCATCAACTCATCGGCTGGCTCAACGGCTGCATCAGCAAGGGCCGCGCCGAGGCATTCCGCGAGGAAGCCTGAGCGAGAGCGGGCGAAACTTGAGTCGCTGCTAGCGATTCAGCCTGATCCCCGGACCCGGAGCAACATCCCCTGGGCGGCGTGCGTTTCCCGTTTTCATCATCCATGAAAACGCCCCTGCGCTTCGCCGTCCTCGCCGCCCTGCTGATTTCCTGCGCCTCCGGGCAGGACGAGAAATGGACCTCCATTTTCAACGGCAAGGACCTCGATGGCTGGACGCCGAAGATCCGCGGCTTCGCGTTCGGCGAAGACCCGAAGCAGACCTTCGTCGTCGCGGACGGCGTCATCCGGGTGGACTACAAAAACTACGACGGCTGGGGAGACGCCTTCGGACATCTGTTCTACAAGACCAAGCTCTCGAACTATAAGATCCGCCTCGAATACCGCTTCATCGGCGACCAAGTGAAAGGCGGTCCCGGCTGGGCCACCCAGAACTCCGGGATCATGCTGCATTGTCAGGATCCCAAGACCATGGGCAAGGATCAGGAATTCCCCGCCTCCCTCGAGTTCCAACTCCTCGGTGCCGGAAATGGCGTGAAAACCACCGGCAACCTCTGCACGCCCGGCACCTACATCACCATCGGTGACAAGGTGAACAAGACCCACTGCATCAATTCCCAGGAGCCTACCAAGCCGCTCGGCGAATGGGTCAAGGCCGAGGCCGAAGTCCACGGTAGCAAGCTCATCAAGCACCTCATCAACGGCAAGATTGTCTTCGAATACACCGACACCAAGCTCGACGAAAACGACCCCGACGCGAAGCCGCTCGTCGAGGCGCTGGGCAGCAATGAACTCACCGAGGGCTACGTCAGCCTCCAATCCGAAAGCCACCCCGTCGAGTTCCGGAATATCGAGGTGCTAGAGCTGAAAGCGGAGTAAGAGTTCCGCCTCCCACTCACGTCAGGACAAGCAGTCGGAGGCGGCCCATGCGAACCCTGTGATCTGGGTGACATAAGAGTCGCGAAGCGGTTGCTGCCTTCGATCTCGTCATCCGGAAAGCTCCCGGCTAGTCCCGTCCGAACCCGGATCGCAGACAAAAAGAAAGCCGCCCCGAAGGGCGGCTTTTAACCTTTGGCCACTCGTAAAAGAGTGGCGGAGCGGACGGGACTCGAATAGGTGCGACAAATGTGACCTCGCGTCGTCGAAAGTAGCCGAAAAACACCTTATATCGTTCTTTGTAAGAGCACTATCGCGATTCAATAGTGCGCAAAATAGCCTCGAATTGCGGTATGTTTTCGAGAGTTTTGCGTCGGAATTGCGTCGGGTTGAGGGGTTCATTTTTCCGACACTTATTCGATTGCCGGAGACTCTGGGTCGGATAAAGCCTCCGTTATGGCGAACGATTTCACTGTCCGATCCGTTGAGTCCAAGGGGCACCGTTACTGGCGAGCCCGAATCTCCAACCGACTAACAGGCAAAGGGAAAGCGGTGAAGCGCGACTTCTCCACCGAGGAGGATGCGGCAAAATGGGGCGAAGAAGAGTCCACACGACTTCGAGAGTTCGGAAGGCGGACGCTGGAAATCCCCCCGCGTGTGCAAGACTACCTCCAACGATTCGCTCTCAACGCGCTCTTCGAGAAGAACCTCGACGAACATCAGATTCGCCGTCTACTGGAGGAGGCTCTACACCGATTCAAGCCAGCTCAGGACCACGAACCATTGTGGAGCTTTTACCCGGAATTCCGCCATCGCCGGAACTGGTCGGAGGAGACGCTGGCCCGTGGAGCCGCTCGGGTTTACGAGAACGAACTCAAGCCCTTCCTCCAAAATGAACGTCTCGGTTCATTCACCAGTCTCGAATCCGGCCTTCGATTGGCAACGAGAGAACTCGACGATTGGGCCGCTCGATACGCCGCAAAGACTGGCGAGCCACCCGCTCACCGAACCTTCCTAAACCATCGGAATGCTCTGGGAACGTTCTTCCGCCACCTCGCAAAGCGCGATCTGGTGCCTCATTCTCTGCCGGTGCAAATCCGCGAGATCGCATCGAAAGACCTTCGTTCCACGATTAAGAAGGAGACGGGTGAATCCATTCATGTTCTCGCCCCCGACCTTATTGAGCTGATTCTCCAGACCGCGCCTCAATTCCACCTCGCGCATTTTCTGGTGCTCAAGGCGCTTTGCGGCATGCGGGACAAGGAGGCTGCAAATTTGACCTGGGATTGCCTCAAGGAGGATCACGTCTTCGTGCCGGCCGAGATCAGCAAGATCGGCAAATCCCGACGCATCTCGTTCGAGGACGTCCCCGGCCTTGGAAAATGGCTGGCCTTTGCGGACGCCCATGGTCGCCCACGGCGCAAGACGGTCGGCGGAGCACGTGCCCGCCGTGAAGGGCATTGGCTGGGGCTGGTGGAGTCGCTCCGAGAACAGCTCTGTTTGGCCGAAGGGGAATCCTGGGGGGACAAATACCCAAACGCCCTGCGGGATTCGTTTTGTAGCTACGGCTGCCTCGTCCTCGACTACACCAAGGTACAGATGATCTGCGGTCATCACGTTGGCAGCCACACGACATTCCGCCGATACATCAGCTCAAATGTCACCAAGGCTAACGCGAAAGCATTCTTTGCGCTTCATCCTCCGACTGCCTGATTTCCTGATTACCAGTTGGTTTGCTTTGGGGAGCGGCAGATGGGTCGCAGCCATTGAGAACCAATCGAGGGGGTGCAGGCGCATCCCAGCAAGGCCTTTGCTCACGGAGCCTTATGAGGAATTCCATAAATGTCCGGACCTTGAAACTTCTGGACGGAACCAGAGTCGATGGCAAAGCTAGTCGCCATCCCTCCTCATGAAAATCGCCATTGCCTGGTTCTGCGGCGCTCTCGTTTTCATCATTCTCAATGTGGCTCTGGAAGCCGTCCTGGCAGCCATTAGCTTCAAGCCTTGGCTGCTGGGCACTCTTGGAGGAACGGCATTCACGGTTGCAAGGGCGTGGGGAAGCTTCTGGTGCGCGCGAAAAGTCTACTCCATCATCAAGAACGCTGCTGGCCGTGCTCTCGTTGAAGTGGTCCAGGAACTGGCGCAACTCGGGGAAGAGTATCCAGCAGTTCGGTCCATCCTACCAATTGTCGCAGCAGCTATAAAAGCACAGGCGGACACGATCCGAAAACAGATTCGACTTGGCGAAGTGACGCCAAGACAGGTGGCTCTTCAGTTTGCCGGGAATACTGCTGGCGATGCGTTAGAGAGTGGAAAATGGCACCTTTACCGAGGCGTGCTTTCGCCGGCCGGGAATGAGCTAATGCGACTCTACGATGCTTGCTGGCGGGCCAATGTGGCGGATGGATTTGCAACGGAAGAGAAGCGTCAGGAGGAGATGGCCATGATGCACCGCCTGATCCTTCAAGTGGGCTAAACCGCAGTGCGGAACTGTGAGAAAGATTCTCGCTCTCCACGCGGAAGCCTTACGGAACGTGCCACATTGCTTCTTGCCATTCAACGCAACTCAAGTTCCCCTGTTCTCGTCCATCCACAGATGGGCGAGGGCTTGATAACCCTGACCGTGAGCGGTCGGCATTGACCGCAACAATGCCGCCAAACTGGCCAAATGGCCGGGGAGGCGGCGGCGCATGTCCAGGTCTCCCCACGGGGCGACTAAAGGCCGTTGCGGCTGTCTCACGGCAGCTTATCAACTCCCCGTCCACCAGAGGAAGGACACCTTGAAGGTCCTTCCCATGAACGATTCCCTGAAGAACTCCCGCATCAAGATGGTGATAATCGCAGGGCTCATCGTGCTGCTGACGATGATCTGCTTTCCTCCTTTCGAGAGAGTTTTGATCAATCGCGATTCGGGTGTTGTGATTCGGGCGATTCCCAGTGGTTATCGCTTTTTGTTTTCGTCACCTGAATTCATGGGTGGCCCCTTTATGGAGAGGGTGAATTATGGGCAGCTTGGATTGCAGGTTGTCGGCTGGGGCTGCCTGCTTGCCATAGTGAACTTGGCGGTTTCGGTTCTGACGAGAGAAAGAGAGAAAGCCGAAACAGCCTCCCGTGAGGACCTGATAAATGGCAAGAACTCCGACCCAAAAGCGAATGGTTTGAAAGGTAAGGGTGCAGCAGAGTTGACTGACGTAGGGGCGATTTCACCCCGGACCGCGACATCGGAAGAAATCGGAGTGGTGCTACCGGATGCGTTGGAAGGCCCATCGCTGCCACAAATCTCGGAGATCGAAGCCACCTCGTCGGCGTTGGAATCTCCATCCATGGACGCTTCTGACGACACCCCTGAGTCAACGGTGACTACGTCTCGACCTCATTACCCGGTTTATACGGGCACTACTGATCCCACGTCCCCCTATGTGGTCTCGTTGCTGATCACCGCAGCCATCTGTTTTCTGCAAGCGATCTCCACCTATAGTGGAGGGCTCGTAATCCCATACGCGATCGGAGGGATGATTGGCTCCGCTCTCATGGGTGGAATCGTCGCCCTCGTTGTTTGGGGCCTCAACGCAGAGATTCGGGGCAAGAAGGACTTTGGCTCGGCAGCGAAGGTTGGTTGGGTTTATTGCATGCCTATTTTGGCGGCCTTTTCGGTCGTCGTCATTAGAGCGTAACGCCAATCCTCCAAAGAGAGGCTGTAGCGAAGAGATCGGAGCAGGCGAGCAAGCCATCGGAAGCTCCAGAAGAGATTCGTCAGAAGAGTCCTATGCGCTTGTCGGGTTCGAAAGTTTGCCAAACCGTGGGGACGTGTCTTCGTCGATCCTAGAGTCGGAACGATGGCAAGAATGGCTTCTCCATGCCGCTGTGTGACTACAGTGGAGAAACGATCCGTAAGCTCCATGGCTCCGGTTTGATCTGGGAAAGCCCTTCACTCTTGCGGAAAATGATCCACCCAGAATTCGGTTTCGGAGAGTCGATTCTCCAGAAGCGAAACAAGGCCACGAGTGGTTAGGATATGAAGGTGCGAGAGCGAAAAATCCATGCCGTCCTCCTCGTATCGCCTCGCCACGTAGAACTCGACTTCGTCGACTTGGATCGGGGGAGCTGAGCGGGTTCCTTCCGAATCATAATCCACGGCCCATAAAGTGCCATTGGGAACTACCAAGCAGGCCATCGGCATCGAGTAGGAAACTCGAATTGCTGGACCACACGCATCCCGTCCGCCCTCCCAGATCAGATCACTAACAGAGGCCAACGCTTGAGCCCATTTCCCGTAAATTTCGCCATCGCCGTCAGGCCGATTCTTATCGGATCGGATTTGCACCGCGGATCGACCCACCGGCGTTCCAGATCGGTACATGGACTGTAGGGTTCGTTTAACTTCGGCGCGAGTCACATTGGAGTCTAGGTAGCAGGAGCGGATTAAAAGGTTGCCTGTCTCCTTCTGCGCACGAGTCGAGCGCGCAATCACGAGGGGGGCTTGGTCGGTCAAGCGTTTGCATTCAATCGCCAGACGGATGAAGTACTTGGCTTGATGTCCCAAGTCAGTGCGGGCAACTTTTACCCGGATGTCGAATTGACGAGGCAAGCCAGTAACAGGGTCCCGATAGGTTCCGCCGTGTTCGGCTTCGGGGTGGATTTTATTGAGGTTGGCTTGGCGGATGGCGTAAAGAACCTCCATCTCGAACGCGAAGTCGTCGCTTTCGTTCAAGCATTGCTCGATGCGGGCCGCGTCAACTGGTTGGAGAGCGTTGACGCTCTTATCGCGGCTGCTGGGGAGATTGCGATTTCCAGAGGGAATGCTCATGGTTGGGATGCGCTCTGTGGTTGAATCCTTTAGTCACTGCATTGGAATTCGCCTCGAAGCGGTGGCTGCCTGTATTCAAAAAACGGTTTGGTGGAATCTCAATCAAATCCACCGTCAACGACGGCTTTCTGTCGCCGTCCTAAGTGTATCCGGGAAATCACATGATTTCCTGAACACTATGGGACGGCATACGATGGGATGATCATTCCCGTCGCAATCCTAGTCCGAGTCTCAACCGCCAAGCAGGAGACCGACCGTCAAGTGTCGGAGCTTTCCGCCTATGCCCTCGCCAAGGGCTACGAGATCATAGAGGTCTGCCGGGAGGAAGTCTCCGGCAAGGCGAGCCATGCCGCTCGTCACGGACTGCATCGAGTCGAAGAGCTTGTCCGCACTGGTGCGGTGAGAAAGGTGCTGGTCCACGAAGTCACTCGCCTAGCCCGTCGCAACAGCGTGGCCCATGCGTTCGTTGAGACGCTCGAAGAGCTTGGAGTCTCGCTCTACTGGCACCAACAGGGAATCGAAACCCTGCTCCCCAACGGCAAGCGGAACCCGGCCGCCGCGATCATGTTCGCACTGCTCGCGGAGATGGCACGGGCGGAGGTTGAGACGCTTTCCGAGCGCATCAAATCCGGGCTGGCGGAGGCACGCCGTAAAGGGCGCAAGATCGGGCGACCGCTCGGTAGCTCGCTCGAATCAGCGGAGTTCCTAGCCAAGCATCAGGACATTCGTCGCCGCCTCCGCGAGGGGCACTCGATCCGCAATACCGCAAAGATCACGGGAAAAGGAATCTCTACCGTGCAGCGAGTGAAGGCAGCCCTACACGGGGATGGGTGAGGTGCGACCTGTAACCCGCTTCCTAAAACGAGAAACCCGTCACCCGCTTTCCGTTGAAGGAAGCAGGTGACGGGTTGCAGGCTACGGGTGAGAGTGTGTGCGGGCCTATCGACGCTTTGCGGACCAGTCGTTGGCTTGTCCTTGGAGGATTTGCATTTCCGCCGCGATCTCATGCCAGACCCGGTCGAGGGAGATTGACTGGCCCGTCGTGCATCTGCCCCATACCGTCATGCCTTCGATGTCGCCGACGCGTTCGCCATGATTGGCGAGAGTGCGCTTGGCCCACGAGCTTACGATCCAATGCTCGAAGACTTCCGACTCGCTGGGATCGATGCTCTCGTCGCTACACAGGTCCTCCCACGTATCGGCATGAGATTCCTCAGCGACCCACGTCCCACGGTGTTCGGTGAGCTTGAGGAATGAAGCAGTGTTTCGATCCCGAAGTTCCTGCCCGATCACATCGAGCGCCGGGTAGTTGTCAGGCTCGCCAATGACCTCGTCATACAGGGCATGTAGTTTGGAGGCGTGGCCTTCCTCCATGACGGCGGAGAGGAGGTCATCTGCCCTGCTCCACCCCTCCACCCGAGCGGCTTCCTCATGGTCGGGAATGCCCCGGCACAGGTCGAGGATTTCGTCGTAATCGGTATCCCCGAATCCGCCGCGATCACCGGCAACCTTGGCCACGGTCGAAACCAACGAGGACACGCAGTAGTAGACCTCACGGCTGACCAGCTTCTGGACGATCCGCAGGTTTGTTTCATTCTCGCAGCCTCCAGCGGCGAAGTATTCCGCGAGGTTGGTCGATGTCGCTATGGATGGAATGTTGGAGGTCATCAGCAATCTTCCCGACCCATAGCCCCTGAGCCGTTCCCTCCGTCGGGTTCACCGGCTAGGCACGTGTCCGAGCTATCCTGGCAAGCAGCCAGATACGCCACCGGGGGGGGGGCTCTCCTCCCCGACGGGAGCCCTCGATCATCCCCATCCCAAGCAAAAAAATTCTCACCCTGCGATGCACCGCAACCGGCGGCCACAACGTGTCACCCGATGTCGCTTTCCGCCACACAATCGGATAGACTCGGCACCCCCAAAACGGTTAGGTGTTCCCCTGTCATAGCGGGTGACCCCAAGTCGCCCAATCCTCCCCAATCTAGGTCTAGCATCCGAATGCCTGAGAATTTCTTCGAAAAGCCCATCCTTAACTCCCCCTACAACTACCCCGGCAGGCATTGGGAGCTCGATTCGGACGGCCAGCCGACGAACCGGATTACGGAAAAGCGGCGGGAATGCTCCTACATCACCCCGGTTCCCAAGCCTAAGAAGAAGAAGGCTAAGGAGGAGACCCCGGACCTCTTCGGCGGACCGAAGGGCATTTCCGTGGACGGTGAGCTGTATGACCCCACTTCGATCATCAACGAGATGCGGGGCTACATCGACCGATGGCGGAAGCTCCCGAACCCAAAGGACTGGGGTGTCACCCCCGAAACCCAACGGCTACTCCAACACTGGCGTCACCATCCGTTTGAAGGCGTCCGTCCATTCTTCTGCCAGATCGAGGCCGTGGAGACTGCCATCTGGCTCGCCGAGGTCGCGCCAAAGTTGGAGCAGGGAAAGAAGTTTCGCCGCTATTTGGAAGCCGCCAACGCGGACGCCAATCCGGAACTCTTCCGTATCGCGCTGAAGCTCGCTACGGGAGCCGGGAAAACCACGGTGATGGCCCTCCTCATCGCTTGGCAGACGGTCAACGCCGTCCGCCATCCTTCCAGCAAGCTCTACTCGCGTGGCTTCCTGATCGTCACGCCGGGGATCACGATCAAAGACCGGCTGCGCGTCTTGCTCCCAAGCGATATGGAGAGCTACTACGCGAGCCGGGAGATTGTGCCTCGCGACATGCTGGGTGACATCGCCAAGGCCAAGATCGTCATTACCAACTATCACGCCTTCAAACTCCGCGAGCGCATCAACCTCTCGGCCGGCGGCAAAAGCCTGCTCCAAGGGCGCGGCCCCGAGCTTCAGACCAAGGAGACCGAGGGCCAAATGGTTCAGCGGGTCATGGGCGAGCTGATGGGGATGAAAAACGTCGTGGTCCTCAATGATGAGGCCCACCACTGCTACCGGGAGCGCGTTGGGGCTGACGCCGAGGACACCGAAGAAGACCTCAAAGGCGACGAGAAGGCTGATGCCCAGCAGCAAAACGCCGCCGCCCGGCTTTGGATTTCCGGCATTGAAGCCGTGAAACGAAAGCTCGGCGTCCGAATAGTTTACGATCTCTCCGCCACGCCGTTCTTCCTTGCGGGTTCCGGGTATCGGGAAGGAACGCTCTTTCCGTGGGTCATGAGTGACTTCTCGCTCATGGACGCCATTGAGTGCGGGATCGTGAAGCTGCCGCGCATTCCCATTGCAGACAACGTTCCTGGTGAAGAAATGCCGATGCTCCGAAACCTTTGGGAGCACATCGGCAAATCGATGCCGAAAGGCCGTCGCGGCGCAAAGAATCTCGATCCCCTTTCCCTCCCTCCCAAGCTCACAACTGCGCTCGACGCTCTCTACGGGCACTACAAGAAGACCTATGACCTTTGGGCCGACCGCGGGATTTCGGTTCCGCCCGTCTTCATCGTCGTCTGCAACAACACCTCTTCATCGAAGCTCGTTTACGACTACATTTCGGGCTTTGAGCGGGAAGAGAGCGGCAAAACCTCATTCCACGAGGGACGGCTGGAGTTATTCCGCAACTACGACGAGCACGGACAACCGCACGCCCGACCTCGAACGCTGCTCATCGACTCCGTGCAGCTTGAATCCGGTGACTCCCTCGACTCGAATTTCCACGAAGTTGCCGCCGATGAGATTGCCCAGTTCCGCCGTGAGATCGTTGAGCGCACCGGCGATCAAGAAGCCGGTCGCAACCTTTCAGACCAGGACCTCCTTCGGGAGGTGATGAATACGGTCGGCAAGAAGGGGCGCTTGGGAGAATCGATCCGCTGCGTCGTCTCCGTGTCGATGCTTACCGAAGGTTGGGACGCGAATACGGTCACCCATATTCTTGGCGTCCGAGCGTTTGGCACCCAGCTCCTGTGCGAGCAGGTCGTTGGTCGCGGCCTACGCCGCCAATCCTACGAGCTGAATTCAGAGGGACTCTTCGACGTGGAGTACTCCGACATCCTCGGCATTCCCTTCGATTTCACCGCCAAGCCAGTCGTCGCGAATCCCAAACCGCCCAAGGAGACGGTCCGAGTCCATGCCGTTCGTCCCGACCGCGATGCCTTGGAGATCACCTTCCCCCGTGTCCAAGGATATCGGACGGAACTGCCCTCCGAGCGCCTAAGCGCCAAATTCAACGACGATCACATCCTTGTGTTAGACCCCAAGCTTGTCGGGTCCACGACGGTTCTAAACTCCGGTATTATCGGAGAGCAGATTGACCTCACACTCGATCACCTCGCCGAAGTGAGGAAAAGCACCGTGATCTACGAACTAACCAGCCACCTGCTCTTCACCAAATTCCGCGATCCTGGCGAGGAGCCGAAGATGCACCTCTTCGGCCAACTCAAGCGCATCGTCCGAGAGTGGCTCGATGGCGGCTACCTGAAGCTCGTCGGCGGCACCCAGCTCGCCCAGATCAAATACAAGGCGCTTACCGACATGGCCTGCGAGCGTATCCGAAAGGCCATCACCGACGCCCACATTGGCGAGAACAAGATTCTCGCCATCATCGATCCTTTCAACCCCATCGGTTCGACATCCTCGGTGAACTTCAACACCTCCAAGGATACCTACGCCACCAATCATGACCGATCTCACGTGAACTACGTGGTGACGGACTCCGACTGGGAGGCGGAGTTCGCCCGTGTGGCGGAGTCGCGCAAGGAGGTGCTCTATTACGTAAAGAACCAAGGTCTCGGCTTGGAAGTTCCCTACCTCATGGGAGCGGACACTCATCGCTACATTCCCGACTTCCTCCTTCGCATCGACGACGGCAAAGGCCCTGACAATCCGCTCAACCTCGTCATCGAAATTAAGGGTTACCGAGGAGAGGACGCGAAGGAAAAGGCCAGCACCATGCGCTCCTATTGGATTCCGGGGGTCAACAACCTGGGCATCTATGGACGATGGGCGTTTGCCGAGTTCACCGAAGTTTTCGCCATGGAGAAGGATTTCGAAAAGCTCCTTCAGGACAAGTTTGACCAAGCCTTCGCCGCAGCGGGCGAAGGAGAAACCCAGAACCTGATCGTCTGAGATTCCGCAACCTATGCCCCCCCTGGCAGACATTGACGTAGTGAAAGGTGTCATGGTGCGACACCTACGACAGCCCACCTTGGTCGGCCAGCTTACCGGCAAAAAGATGTCGGCGGTCGTCCCCATGGTGGAGGTCCGCTGGGGCATCAAGACAGAGTTTGTGGCATTGGCCGTCTTGGAGACCTTCGCCGATGACGACGACAATGACTTCGAATCCATCGTCGCCAAAAGCCGCTACGAAAAGATCGAAGAGTTACGCTCCCTCATGACTTTCGAAAAGCTCAGCGGCTCGTTGAGCAACGTCATGTATTCGATGCGGACGGCGGAGATCAAGTTCTTCGCCCATCAGTTCGTCCCCGTCCTGAAGTTCGTCAATTCACCGCTTAGCCGCCTGCTGATCGCTGATGAAGTAGGTCTCGGTAAAACCATCGAAGCCGGGCTGATCTGGACGGAGTGCCGTGCTCGCTATCAGGCACGCCGACTCTTGATCATTTGCCCACCAACGCTGGTTCCCAAATGGCTTCGCGAACTTCGGAACCGGTTTTCCATCGATGCGGAGGAAGCCACCGCCAAAGACCTCCAAAACAGATTCGAGCGATTCGAAAAGCGAGGTCCCACCGAATCGTTCGCCTTGGTCACCTCCTACCACGCTCTCCGTCCGCGCAGATCGGAAAGGAGGCTGCTTCAGCCATGGCTGGCGCTCCAAGGAACGGATGTCGAATTCGAGGGCAAGCCTTCGATCAAGGATTGGAAGCCCCGGCCCGCGCTTTTCCGACAGCTTTTGGAATGGGACGGCAAAGATCCCTTCATCGACCTTGCCGTTTTCGACGAAGCCCACCTGATGAAGAACACGGCGACGGCAAATCACCTGGTCGGCGACGTGATCGCCTCGTCCGCCCAAGCAGTGATCGCCTTGTCGGCCACGCCCTTGACCAACCAAAGTCGTGATCTTTACGCGCTGCTCCGGCTGGTCGATCCCGACATGTTCCGTTCCGAGGCCATCTTCCAGGACTTGCGGCGGCGAAACATCCCGGCGGTGAAGCTCGCCAGCGAGCTTTCAAAGGCTCAGATCAACATCGATCGCTGTCAGGAGCTTCTCTCAGAGATTCCGGAATCGGCGGCGCGGGACAACCTTGATCATCGCATCAGTCAGATCGGCAGCGCATCCGATCTAACAGCCGACGACCGGATCGATATCCTCGGGAAGGCGACCCGTCTCAATGAGCTAGGCTCGTTCCTCACTCGCACCCGGAAGGTCGAAATCCCAGAGCACAAGGCTGTGCGGGAGCCCGTGACGCTGACCGTCGAACCGGAAGACGAGGAGTTGGTCTTCTACAACGCTGTCCTGTCCCTTATTCGACAGCGGGTGAAGGAAAAGGGAGAGATGCTTTCGCTATTCCATCTGATTGCCCCAGCCCTTTCCATGACGAGCTGTCTGCCCCTAATGGCGGAAAAGCTTCGCAAAGGCGAATCCCGCTGGGGCGACTTGGACGATCTTGCCTATCTCGACACCGCCTATACCGAGGATTCCGACGATTCCGACTTCGTTGGTGAGAACCAGACATCCATTCTCGGCGACCGCTCATGGTTGCCGAATTTCGATTTCGAAGCGGCGGACACCAAATACACCGCGCTAAAGAAGGAGCTGTTGGGACGGGCAACGACCGAAAAGGTGATCATCTTCGCCTTCTTCAAGGGGACGCTCCATTACTTGAAGCGGCGGCTGGAGGAGGACGGCATGCGCTGCATGCTGGTGACAGGTGACGTGAAGGACCTCGATGAACGCGACCAGCTTCTTCAGGATTTCGCCAAGCCGGAGTATCGGATTCTCCTCTGCTCGGAGGTCGCCGCGGAAGGCGTAGACCTTCAGTTCTGCCGCGTCATGGTCAACTACGACCTGCCCTGGAACCCTATGCGGGTGGAACAGCGCATCGGTCGTATCGACCGCATCGGACAAGAAGCGAAATCCATCGTCATCATCAACTTCCACGTCAAAGGCACCATCGACGGGAGCATCTACACCCATCTTCACAGTAAGATCGGGCTTTTCGAGGATACCATCGGCGACCTGGAAGGCATCGTTGGCGAATACGTGAACCGCCTGACGTTGGAGCTGCTCAGCAACGACCTGACCCCCAAGCAGGTCGAGGCGCGGGTCCAGCAAGTGGCAAAAGCCATTGCGCTGGAAAGGCAGCAAATGGCTGCCATCGACCAAGAGTCCGACACGCTCCTCGGACTGCGCTCCTATTTCCACGAAACCGTCACCCGTAGCCGCTCGCTCGGTCGCTATATCAAGCCCTCCGAGCTTCGGTTGTTCACGGACGACTTCTTCGCCGAAACCTACAGCGGAGGCGACTCCTGCCAGTTGAACTGGGACAGCCCCGCCAAGGACTGTCTTGCGATCACGTTCAGCTTCCACGCTTTCGAGGACTTCAAAACCTACCTGACCAATCAGGCCCAGCCAATTCCGAAGGGTTTCAATCAAAGCACCCGGACTGGCGTCCTCACTCTCGATCCCGAGGTCCACGAGAAGCTCAAACGCAAGCACCGCAATCTGATCCTGGCGAATCACCTCCACCCCTTCGTTGGGTGGATGACATCCACCTACCAACACCGTCAAAAGAGCTGGCATCCGGCAGCTGCGGTCAAGGTCGCGACGGGTGCCGTTCCGCCCTCCGTCTATTTCTACGTGGTGATGCGCATCACGCTAAAGCACCACGTGCTTTCCAAGGAGGAGTTGCTGTTCCGCGCCATCGACGCCGAGACTCTCCAAGTTCAGCCGCTCACCGAATCGGAGGCTCTTCTCAATGACGTCCTCGACCACGGAGCCACCTGGAGCAATCCAGCCGGTTTCCCCGACCACGGCGACGCTCTTGCCGACGCTCTTGATCGATTGGAACGCGATTGCACCGAAATCCAAGATGCGTTTGCCGAGGAATTGGAACTTCGCATTAATACCAAACGCGCCCAAATCGAGAGCCACTTCACCCGCCAGATCGAGACCCAGAGGCGGCGACTGGAAAGCATGTCTCAATCGGGAAGCGCACGAGCACAGGACATTGCGGGTGCCCGCACCCGCATCGGGAACCTGGAAGTTCGCTTCAAGGAAGAGCTGGAAAATCTCGACTCCGCCGAAGAGATCACCCCGGAGTTCAAGCGAGTCGCCTGCGGTCTCATCAAAACCTGCGCTGACCGATGAACTTCTTCTTTGTCGCAGGATTCGACTTCGGTACCAGCTACTCGAAGGTGGTACTGCGTGACCAGTTCACCGGTGTCGCCAAGGTCGTCACCTTTGGCAAGAGCGCCTCCGGCCTACTCCCCTCACTCGTCCGTGTTGGTGATTCGCAAGTCGCCGGTCCCGGCGGGCTGGAACAGAAGGGAATTCTCCTTTCGTACCCCAAGCTAATCGCCGCAGATGCCGCATCGGGCAAATGCGACTTCTCCTCTCTCTACGGCGACAGTCTCAAGGATGTCCTTACCCAACTGCGAGCCAAGGACGTGAAGGGCGCGGCCCACCTGCTTCTTACCCGCTACTTCCTCAGCGTCCTCGATGGAATCCACGATTCCATCGCTGGGGACGAGGACTGGAAGGGATTCAATCCGGAGGCAGACCCACTCGTCGTCCAGATTGCCGTCCCGACCGGACTCATGTCGGATGGCGACAAGTCGGTGGACAAGCTGATGCAGGGGGCTCTTGCCTCTGCCACGCTCATGCGCAACAAGCCGAGCCAGTCATCCCCCGTTTCCACGGTGGACGAGCTTTGGGCTGCCACCAAACAGCTCGGCAAGCTATCCCCCGCCGACCGCGAGGCGCTAGACACTCGCTGCATCACCTACCCTGAGGTCGCGGCCGGAGTTCAGACTGTCCTGCGCTCCCGGAACACTCCGGATGGCAAATACATCACCCTCGATGTGGGAGCTGGCACCGTGGACATCAATGCCTTCCTTCGCCGCAGTCGTGATCGAGATGAGGACAACCCCGGGCTCGACTACTGGGCTTGCGAAGTGGAGCCCCTCGGCTTCGCCCGCTTGAACCTCGGGAAAACCCGGACCAACGTTGAGTTTCATGAAACGACAGTGAATCCCCTGCCCGAGCCGCTGTTGCTAGCAAGGCTGGGGGAAACCATCGGCCGCCTGATGGGAAATGCATTTCGCTTCCAACCCCACGCCACCACCGGCAGCGGTCCTTCGCCTTGGCGCGGTGAAACTTATGCCTACGCTTGGGGCGGGGGTGCCGCGCACCAGCCCTATCTCGATCAGTTCCGTTCCTCGCTAAACGCCCTGCGACTCAACATTCCGAATGTCAACTTGCTGCCGTCGCCCGGTGACCACTTCACCTTGCCGGCCGACTTGGAGGGCAATTTCGGCCGGCTCGCCGTCGCCTACGGTCTCTCCTACCACCAGGCAAACCTGGAGGCAGTTCGGCTGCCGCATCAGATCAAATCTTTCGAGGAGCTGCACCCGGTCCGCTGGAAAGATGCTTATCGTGGCAAAACCGGTATCTGTTCCTGCCGGGGAAATCCAGCCTGCCCAGCTTGCTTCGGAGCCGGCTTCATCGATCCCAAAAAGGAACTTATCCCCCGATGGCTGCCTTCGGGCTTCGGCACCAATCGCCACCCCACCGCTCATCGCATCAGCCGCTTCGAGCTGGCATTGGACAATCTCATCCGGGACTACCACGGCCTCGGCCATCGGATAATCCTCGCAGATCGGGTTCGCCGCATGAATGAAATCAACGAACTGCTCAAGCGCCCGGAGGTCCAGAAAAACCACGGCCTGGTGACGGACGCCCAGCACATCCTCCTCCATAACCTCGCTCTCTTCAAGGGCAGGATTCGCCTCCAAACCCTCTCCGCGGTTCCGACCACCGGTGGCTGCCGGGCCGTCGTGAACCTCCATCGGCGGCTGACCGACGAAATGGTGATCCTCCACCCTAAGCCGGATACGATCACCGTTTCGATCAACGTCCCTCCACCGCCCGATTACCTGGAGCTGGGTTGCATCATCCAAAGGAATGACCGCGGGAAGTTCTTCCTCAAAGCCACTGAGGACGTAGCCTCACCTCCATCCGTTCCCGCTGGCCCCAGAACGGTCGTCCGCGACCTTCGCCAGAACCGCCGACCTAACTCCTGATCTCTTTCCCGACTCATCCATGGCCGCAAAGAAGAAGCCCGTCCCCCTCTACAAGCAAGTCGCCAACCTCAAGCACGCTGAGGCCACGCGGAAAAACCTGCCTACCGCTGAGCATCAGTCCGTGATGGCCGAAGACGAGCGGTCGCCGGTTCGTGTCGCCTACGAGCGACGGAACCGCGACCTCGATCCTCAGCTTGTATGGCGGGGCAAGGACGAGCAGGACTGGTCCGACCTCGTCGTCCACGCACCGCCGCTCTACATTCAGGAGAAGGTCCACCCGAAAGTGCTGATCGACGATCTGACTAAGCAAACCCGCGAACGGGCTCAACTAGGTGGCTTTGAAACACTCGACCTTTTCGCCGACTTCAACGGCTTGCCGGCGGATGCGAAGTCCACCGAGTTCTATCAGCACGACGCCCATTGGACTAATCGGATGATTCTCGGAGATTCGCTTCAGGTCATGGCGAGTCTGGCAGAACGAGAAGGTCTACGAGGAAAGGTGCAGTGCATCTACTTCGATCCGCCTTACGGAATTAGATTCAATAGCAACTTCCAGTGGTCTACCACCAGCCGCGACGTGAAGGACGGCAAGGCCGACCACATCACTCGCGAGCCCGAACAGGTCAAAGCGTTCCGCGATACCTGGCGCGATGGAATCCACAGCTACCTCACCTATTTGCGCGACCGCCTAACAGTTGCACGTGATCTCCTCACCGACTCTGGCTCCATCTTCGTCCAGATCGGCGATGAAAATGTCCATCGCGTACGGGCTGTGATGGATGAGGTATTTGGAGAATTGAACTTCGTAAGTCTTATTACCGTCAAAAAGACCAGCAGCGCATCAAGCGAACTACTTGCCGGAGTTGGTGATTACCTGCTGTGGTATGGGAAACAGCATAGCGCAACCAAATACAGGCAGCCCTTCTTCAAAAAAAAGGCCGGAGACGCGGGAGCGACCCAGTATAACTTCGTTCAGAACGAAGACGGCACTCGACGTTCGCTTAAAAAAAGTGAGTCAGCAGTGGAAGCGGCAACAATTGGGAAACTCTTCGCTCATGGGGACCTCACGAGTCAGCGCCCGCCCGGCGATTTCCCGATCGAATTCGAAGGCCGAACTATACGTCCTTCGCGTGGGTACTGGAAGTCAGGCCCGCAAGGTGTTCACCGCCTCAAATTGGCGCGCCGCCTGATGCTTGTTGGCAATACTCTCCGTTACGTCAGGTTCTTTGAGGACTTCCCTGTATTCGCGGCCACCAACCTTTGGGACGACACTGTCACTTCCGGATTCGACGACTCAAAGCTCTATGTCGTACAGACGAATTCCAGCATTGTTGAGCGATGCATTCTAATGACCACTGACCCTGGTGATCTGGTTCTCGACCCGACTTGTGGTTCGGGGACCACTGCCACAGTCGCCGAGCAATGGGGTCGCCGATGGATCACAATCGACACCTCTCGCGTAGCATTGGCACTGGCACGCGCGCGAATCATGGGAGCACGCTACCCATTTTACCTCCTGGCTGATTCACGTGAAGGGCAACTCAAGGAAGCTGAAGTCACCCGCACTGCTCCGAGCACTCAACCGGTTCACGGCAACATTCGCCACGGCTTCGTCTATGAGCGCGTTGCTCATATCACACTCAAGTCTATCGCCAACAATTCCGAGATCGACGTGATTTGGGAAAAATGGCAAGAAACCTTGGAACCATTGCGGGACGAGCTAAATTCAGCTCTAAAGAAAAATTTGCCGGAGTGGGAGATTCCGCGCCAAGCGGAAAAGGGGTGGTCCGATTCAGCAAGAGTAGCCCATGACCAATGGTGGGAAGCGAGGATCAATCGTCAAAGGGAGATCGATGCCTCCATTGCCGCAAAGGCTGAATCGCAATACCTCTACGACCACCCCTATGAGGACAAGAAGACCGTCCGCGTCGCCGGCCCATTTACCGTCGAGTCGCTCTCGCCGCATCGCGTTCTCCACGTCGATGAGAACGACGAGGTTGTGGACGGCTGGCGCATCCGCGAGGACGAGCCGCAGCTCGCCCGCACCAACGACTTCGCCAGCATGATCCTGGACAACCTGCGCACCGCTGGCGTGCAGCAAGCGCACAAAGAGGACCGCATCGTCTTCTCCTCCATCACCCCGATTCCCCTCCGACTGCCGGACGGCGCGGAGAACTGCGGCTACATCTGCGCCGAAGGCCGCTACTCCGAAGGCGATTCCGAGAACGCCCCGGTAAAGCGTGCGGGCATCTTTATCGGTCCCGAATTCGGTACGGTCTCCCGTCCCGATCTTGTCGCCGCCGCCCGCGAAGCCGGCGAGCTGGGATTCGACGTGCTCATTGCGTGCGCCTTCAACTACGACGCTCACAGCGCCGAGTTCGAAAAGCTCGGCCGCATCCCGGTCCTGAAATCCCGCATGAATGCTGACCTTCACATGGCCGGCGATCTCAAGAATACCGGAAAGGGCAACCTCTTCGTCATCTTCGGCGAACCGGACATCGACATCCTCCCCACCAAGGACGGCAAAGTGCAGGTGAAGATCAATGGCGTGGATGTATTCAAGCCCTCCAGCGGTGAGGTTGTCTCCTCCGGCCCGGACGGCATCGCCTGTTGGTTCATCGACACCGACTACAACGAGGAATCGTTCTTCGTCCGCCACGCATACTTCCTCGGTCAGAACGATCCCTACAAATCGCTAAAAACCACGCTCAAGGCAGAGATCGACGAAGACGCTTGGTCCTCTCTCAAGAGCGACACCAGTCGCTCCTTCCCCAAGCCCACCACCGGCCGGATCGCCGTTAAGGTGATCAATCACCTCGGGGATGAGGTGATGAAGGTGTTTTCGGTGACGTGAACAGCTACTCTTAGATGGACTCTGACCAACTGCTGACTCTGGACGCTCTGGTGCGGTCTTTGACCGTCAATCGAGGACGATCGGTCTGCCTTCTGCTAGGTGCTGGTGCCTCTATTTCCTCGGGCATGCCAACTGCCCAACGATGTATTTGGGAATGGAAGCGGGACATCTTTTCCACGCAGAATCCTAGGCTTCGAGAATCCGTAGGAGAGTTGACTCTCGCAGGCACCAAAAAGCGTATTCAAACGTGGCTGGATCAGCGACCTGGCTACCCGCCTGAAGGCGATGCTTCCGAATACTCTTTTTTCGCCCAGGAGTGCTATCCAACCAGCGAGGACCGGCGCGCATTTTTTCAGCGGTATGTCGCAAGTTCTCGACCGCATCTGGGCTACTCTCTCCTTCCCTTACTGGCCCAGACAGGACTCTTGAGGACGATCTGGACAACCAATTTTGACGGACTGGTATCGAGGTCCTGCGCCGCCGCGAATATTACGTGCATCGAAGTTGGACTGGATTCAGCTCAACGAGCCGCACGCTCACAATCGCAAGGGGAGATTCGATTAGTATCATTACACGGTGACTACCGATACGACGAATTGAAGAATACCAGCGCAGAGCTACAACGCCAGGATCAGGCTCTTCGCGAAGAACTGCTGCACGAACTTCAAGATCACGATCTGATCGTAGTTGGCTACAGCGGCCGAGACGATTCCCTCATGGAGGTGCTTCGTTCGGCCTATGGGAAGAGAAACCCTTGCCGGCTCTTCTGGTGCGGATACGGAGCGGTTGTTCCTGAACCCGTGGACTCGCTCTTTAGAACGGCACGTGAAGCAGGTAACAGTACCTACTTCATTGACTCCGGAGGTTTTGACGACCTATTTACGCGACTGGCTCTCCGGCATCTTGACGGCGATTTGCTCGCGCAAGCAAAAGGACTATTGGATACAATGGAGGCGACGACTAGCCCGATAGCGCCGTTCACTGCTCCATCGCAGCCTCCCACTTCGATCATCAAGGGCAACGCCTACCCCCTGATTTTTCCCTCTCACGTACTGAAGGTTCCGCTTAGGTTCCCGCCCGACGTAAGGCCACGGACCTGGCTGGAGGACAATCTTCCTGTCAGCAAAGGAGCTATTGTGGGATTCAAAGACTGTGCATTGGCGTTCGCCGAAACGAGCGATGTCCTTGCTGCCTTCTCGGATGCCATTACTGGAGAGCCCATCTCCGACGCCCTTACTGAAGTTCAACTTGAGAAAGACCCTCGTATACTGTCGCTTGTCAGACGTGCACTCGTTCAATCGATCGCGAAACTGCTAGGCCTCGGTACCGATTCCAATCGGAGGGTTTGGGAGACAACGTCATACGACAAGCACACTTTCAATGGCACCCGGTATGGAATCCACCGGGCGATGTCCCTGCGACTTGAGTCGATCAACGGGAAGACGCATGTCGCGATCATGCCGGAGGTAGTCGCCACCCTGCCCGATGGCCAATTGGCCGACTTCGAGGCAACCAAGGACATCCGCATCAAGGTGTATGGCTACCAGCATAACGATGTCTTCGATCGGGACATCAGCTACTGGGTCAGACAAATGAAGGAGACGGACCTACCTGCGATCGGAGGAGGCACATTCCGAATTTCGCGTGCTCCGATCTATGCCGGGCTAGTCCAACGTGGCTTCAGCGCCCTCCCTGAGGACATTCAACGGCACGTGACTCAACGCGGATTGGTCGTGCCGGACGCCAATCTCGTTTTTAGTTCGGCTAACGGTTCGACGGAAGTTCGGAACGTGAATCCGCTCAAGGGATTGGTTCAGAACCGCCCTTGGGATTTCCAACTTACCTCCTCCGGTCTGTCGCCCTCCATCGAGATCGCGGCGATATGCCCCCCTCAAGACGCCGGGAAAATCCGTCGCTTTCTGTCTCAGTTTCAAGAGTCGTCTGACCCTGGAAAATCAGAACGCGACTACGTCCAGCCCTTTCCGGGATTCTCTGGCGCATTCGGGATACCCCTGAAGCTTCCATCTCAAGGCCAGCCCGGTTGGGCAACTCTTGACGATTCTATTTCGGGCACTGGGCTGGTCCCTTCCAAGATGCTAGCCCATCGAATCTGCCAAGCCTTGGATTCGATACGCTACCTCAAGCCAAGTGCTGTGGTGGCAATTTTCGTTCCAGAACGATGGGCCCCCTTTGAGAAGGTGGACGCGGATCAAGAACGATTTGATCTCCATCATTTCGTAAAATCCTACGCAGCGCGGCATGGGCAAAGCACTCAGTTTATCAGGGAAAGAACAGCCCTCAGCACCCAGCCGTGCAGGGTTCGCTGGTGGCTATCACTGGCATTGTATTCGAAAGCGCAGCGAACTCCTTGGCGTCTCGATAGCCTTGACGACAACACGGCTTTCGTCGGAATAGGCTACAGCATCGACGGATCAGCTGACCGAGGCCATCACATCCTGTTGGGGTGCAGCCATCTCTACAACTCCCGTGGCGAGGGGTTGCAGTTCCGACTTGGACGAGTCGAATCGCCAATCATGCGAGGACGAAACCCCTATATGTCCATCGATGACGCTCGCCGGACGGGAGAGACCATACGCGAGCTATTCTACGATGCAAAAATGCGGCTTCCGACAAGGGTGGTCGTTCACAAGCGGACCCCCTTTATTGAGGAAGAACGCAAGGGGTTGTTGCAAGGGCTGGAAGGTGTGGAAAATGTTGAACTCATCGAGATCACGATTGAAGAGTCACTCCGTTACCTCGCGTCCAAATTGGTGAATGGGAAGCCGGAGATCGACAAGTATCCGATTCCTCGCGGCGCAGCGGTTGTCCTCAATTCGACTTCGACCTTACTGTGGGTTCATGGCGTAACACCTAGCGCCCAGAACCCAAGTTGGAAGTATTACCAAGGCAAACGGCGGATACCCACCCCCCTTCTCATCCGTCGCTACAGCGGAAAATCGGACGTGACACAGGTTGCGAGCGAAATCTTGGGACTCTCCAAAATGAACTGGAACACCTTCGATTACTACTCCCGCCTGCCGGCAACCCTCGACTCAGCAAGCGCCATCGCCCGCATGGGGTCTTACCTCACCGGATTTGGCCATGCTCCTTACGACTATCGCCTTCTCATTTGAAAGCGTGGCCGACTCCAGCAGCATTTGTTAGAGACTTTCCCTCCCATTAGAAATGATCATCAAGCCAACCTCGCTTACCGTTACTCAATTGCTCGGTTCTGCAAATGAGCAGTACGTTGTCCCAGCCTATCAGAGGCGCTATTCTTGGAAAGAGCGGCAGCTAGCGGACCTTTGGGACGACATCGATGTCATTGACGGCAGCGACAACCACTTATTGGGCAGCATCGTTTGCCTCACCGGTCACCACACTGCTGGATTGAACAGGCTGGAAGTAGTGGACGGCCAACAGCGGCTCACAACCCTGAGCATCCTCCTCCATTGCATTCACGAACGCCTGAAAGCTGACGGAGCTACAGACGAGGCTCAAGAAATCGACCGACTACTCCATGCCAAACCTCTCGGTGGCAAAAGCGTTAGGAAGGTCTGTCTAGATTCGATGGATTCAGGAGAGTTCGAGTTGCTCGCAAAAGGTGAATCCGCCGAGCAACTGTGCAATTCGCAGTTAGCCAATGCCTTCGCAACCTTTCGCGGATGGGTTGCCGAGATCGATTTGGAACACTTGCGCCAATTGCTTTACCGCCTCATGAACCAAGCCATCGTGATCCGTCTCGATGTGAGCGAAGCAAAAGACGCCTTCAAACTCTTCGAAACGATCAACAATCGCGGCCTTCGCCTCAGTCCAACCGACATCATCAAGAATTTCATCCTCGGAAATTCTGCTAGATTCGGAAAGGACGAGCTGGACATGGCTCGGAGAAAATGGGGCCAACTTATTTCACACCTCGACGGTATCAATTCCGAGGCGTTCTTCCGCCATTTCCTGTGCGCCCATCTTAAGAAGCGCATTACAGCGTCGTACGTGATTCCAAATTTCAAGATGGTCTTCATGCTTGAAGTCGAAGAAGCGGAGAAGCTGCCCGAGCTTCATTGGTATACCGACGACGAGGGCTCAGACGAGGAAGAAGACGACGACGGCTACGCCGAGACGAATGGTGAAACCGTGGTCAAAGAAGAGGACTTGGACGAGATCGAGCGCGTCCCCTTCGCCACATTTTTGGATCGTCTCGTTAACAGTGCGAAAACCTACCGCGAGATCGCACTCGCCTCAACGGGTAAGCCCAAACTGGACCGACGGCTCCGGAATTTGAGAATGATCAAGTCCCTTCAGACCTTCGGATTTCTCATGGCCGTCCGAACCAGTGGATGCAGCGACGACAATTTCGAAAAGATTCTCAAGCTCACCGAGGCCTTGCTCGTCCGTCGTCACATTTGCCGAGAGCGAGCCAATGAGAACGAGACCGCTTTTGCTAAACTTTGCGGTGTCGATCCCCGAAATCCCTTGCCGGAAGTCATCGAGGCCTACCGGCTCCTCTCGCCAACAGACGAGCGATTCCGGGCAGAGTTTGCTGAGACTCGATTCATCCCCCGGCTCATCGAGCGCGCCCGGTATTGCCTCGAACAGATCGAACTGAATCGACACGGCAGGCATCCAGAACTCCTCGTAGGCGGACCGGATTTGGTTCACGTCGAGCACATTATTCCTCAGAAGATCAAGACCCGCAGAGCCAAGTCCGAGTTCGGTGATTGGCCAGCTTACCTCGGCGCGAAGTACGAAAGCCAGCATCCGAAGTTCGTTTCGAGAATCGGAAATCTCACGCTTTTTGCCGGTCCCTTGAATATCGGCGCATCCAATAATCCGTATGGTCGGAAGAAGTCGGCCTACAAGGAATCCGCAATTCACATCACGAAGGTGCTTCCCACCGACTACACGAACTTCCGGTTCGCCCAAGTTGAGGCTCGATCTGAGGAATTCGCCGATCTGGCTTTGGAAATCTGGCCCATTCCATGAACTCTATCTCGAAGAACTCCCCAATGTCTCTTCGCGCAACCGTCCTGTTCGATACGCCTCAGCACGAGCTGGCCTCGCTTCTTCGCAAGAAAATAGCTTCATCAACGAAAACCCAAATCGTAGCGGGATTTGCGACCGTCGAGGGAATGGCCGCAATTGAGGGAGCCCTTTCAGCCAATCCGTTGACGCTCGACACCTTCATTGTAGGAGCTGGAACCTATCGCGCCTACGAAGCCTTCGACCGATTGATCAACCTGAGCATTCCTCAGGACCGCCTGTTCGTCCACCTTGGACATACAAGGCTGACTGGCAACCAAGCCACATATCGCTTCTATCGGTATCACCCCATGCTCCATAGCAAGGTCTATTATATGGAGCACGAGAACGGAACCGCCTCGGCGGTAATCGGGTCTCACAACGTGACGGGATTTGCTCTCATGGGGCTAAATGGCGAGGCTGCGGTCTTGTTGGAAGGGCCCAAGGATGACCCTGAGTTTGACAAGATTCGGGGTCACATCAACGCAGCCAAGGCTGAATCCCTTCAGTATGCGCCCCAGATGAAGTTGGCTTTCTCATGGTGGACCCATCAGTTTGTCGAGGGACTTGCCGATAAGGCTAACGACGCGCCACGCGAGGGCGAGAATAAGACCACCATCGTCATTCTGTGTGAATCGAAGGACAGAAGACTCCCAAAGAGAAAGGAGAGCATTTACTTCGAACTCAGGTCGGCGCTGGGGAAAGTAAAGTCGCTCAGAGCCGAGGTACATCTCTACGTTTTCGACTCTCTTCCAGCAAGCCCGCTTGAAGCCTTAGCCAACCGCTCCCAAGCGCGAGCCTCGTTTTGGTGCAGGCCAATCGGCGTGGAGGAGGAACAGGGCGGTGTCGAACTCCTAGCCGAATGGCAGCTCAATGATGACAGGCATCCGATTCTTAAGCCCACGTCTAAGCCATTCAGGCCGAAACCGACTCCCGACATGCAGCAGGTGAGGGTCGTCGTTTACAACGAAGTCCGCGGCGATTTCGAATACCTATTCGACCCTCCTGAGCTGGGATGGGTGCCTCGGGTAGACCAAGAGAGGTCGGTTCAAGTGCCTGCGGATTTTGCCGAAACGCTTGCGCCCTTGGAAATTATTCCGTCCGAGGACCAGCCTTGGTTCCTCGTTCAAGGGTTGTCCCGTGCCGAACGCCAGAAAGATGACCGATACCTAAAAGCGTTGGACGACATGTCTCCCTCCGCTGGATCGTATTTCCTGATGTCTTTACGGAGAAAGGACCAGTCGCCAGATGAGGACGAGCCTAAGAGCCGAGGAAGGAGGAAGAAGTGACGCCCTACTTCACTCCTGACCCTCACCAATTACGCTGGGCTAAAAGAAGGGCCCAACGATACGGCGGCGGCGTAACTCGCTTCCTCGAAATAGTGTCAGAGCAAAAAGGCAAGTGCGCGCTTTCAGGCGTGCCTCTATTGTTCGACTCAGCCCATGGAACAGCGATACCGGGGCGTGGAGTTCACGCACGTTACGCGGCGCTCGATCATGTTTCACCTGCTTGCGAGTCTCAAGGATTCCAGATCGTCTGCTACGCGTTGAACGACCTCAAAGGCCATCTCCCTTATGATTGCTTCCAGGCGCTCAAAAGCACAGGAGCGTGGGAATCACTAATGACCCGTTGGAATGCCGTGCATGCCAAGCAGCCGATGGATTCGAAGGCATTTTATTCGCTTTTGAAGACGCAAGGTTAGTGAGTTTCATAATCGATTGCCCACAATGGACCCCAAATTCCATTTTGAATCGCTCACGCAGGAGTTGGAGTCGCTGAAGAATCGCGTTCGCCACTTCATCGATCATCGCCACCCACCCACCGACGGGGAATGGAAGGAATCGGTATTGCGATCCATGCTGGCGCAGCGACTTCCCGACACTGTGAAAGTGGGACGAGGATTCATTCTGCGCAGAGACCAGCCATCATCACAATGTGACGTGCTGCTCTACCGAAGCGATCATCCCATCCCATTTTGCGACGGGGATTGTGTATTCATCTCAGAAGACGCAGTGCTGGGCGTAATTGAGGTAAAAACACGCCTCGACAAGGATGAGTTCCGTCAAGCATTGGGGAAGCTCGCAGACATCGGCGCTGCGTTTACCCGGAGAGGCGAGCTTCCAATCTTGGGCCTTTTTAGCTACGAAAAGCAAGGAGATGCGAGGAAGTGGTTTTCCGAAATCATCCCCCGAATCTGTGACACAAGCCTCCGGAAGGTTGATCTGGTTAGTGTTGGCTGCGACCACTTCGCGAAGTGGTGGCAACACGATCCGAGCACGGCGGCTCCAACGAACACCACAAACCGCCACGCATATGCAAAATGGCACAGCTACACCCTTCGCCGCATGGCGGCCGGTTACTTCATTGCAAACGTGATCGACATCGTGACCGGAGGCCTAGCATCGAGAAACGATAGCATATGGTTCCCCGGTGAAGGAAAGGAAGAGATCGGCCAACGCCAGATCATTAACCCCGAGTTCAATCCCAATCCTTGAGTACTACGATGGACTTCCTCATCGCTGACACGTTCACCGATAGCCTCGCCAAGCTTACGGGGCAGGAGCAGAAGTCCGTGAAGACTGCTGCCTTCGACCTTCAGATGAACCCGGCTCATCCGAGCCTCCAATTCCATCGCGTGGAGAATTCGAAGGACCCGAACTTCTGGTCGGTTCGGGTCAATCTTGATCTACGCATCATCATCCACAAGACGGCCGGCAGTTTCTTGCTTTGCTACGTGGGGCACCATGACGACGCATACAACTGGGGACAGAGGCGCAAGATCGAGCAGCACCCACGGACGGGAGCAATCCAGATCGTTGAAGTCCGCGAGAGAGTGGAAGAAATTTCGACCTATCGCGATCCTATTAAGGAAGTCTCCGGACCGCCCGAACTTTCGCTCTTCGCCAAATTTCCGGATGATGAGCTACTCGACTACGGGGTGCCCGCCGAATGGATCGGCGACGTAAAGTCCGCTACGGAATCGACGCTCTTTGATTTGGCGGAGCACCTCCCGCAGGAGGCAGCGGAAGCCCTGCTAGAGTTGGCCACCGGAGGCACGCCTCAAAAACCAAAGACGGAAGTCGGCGGATTCGACCATCCCGATACCCAGCGGCGCATCCGCTTGGTCACCGGCGAAGCGGAACTCGCCTTGGCGCTAGAGTATCCATGGGAGAAGTGGACCGTCTTTCTTCACCCGTCTCAGCGCAGCGTGGTTGAGCGCAATTTCAACGGTCCAGCCCGAGTCTCAGGTTCGGCAGGCACTGGCAAGACCGTCGTTGCTCTGCACCGTGCCGTATTCCTAGCGAAGAAGCATCTCGGAGCCCGAATCCTGCTAACAACATTCTCCGAGGCCCTGGCGACATTGCTTCAGATCAAGCTGGAACGGCTCATCGATCCAGAGTCGGAGACAGCCAAGCGAATCACGGTTCAGAGTCTTCAGCAAGTAGCTACCGAACTAGCCGAAGGTGAGATGGAAGGCGAGGAGATGGTGTCTGACGAACGCCTCGGGGACTTGATCGCATACTCGGCCAAGCAGGCCGGTGAGACTCAATACCCTGCCCGCTTCCTGGAAATCGAGTGGAATGAAGTCGTCGATCCGTGGCAGCTCAGCGACTGGGACAGCTATCGCGACGTGCCGCGCCTCGGCCGAAAGACGCGGCTGGGCGTCAAGCAACGCGAGGCGCTGTGGCAGGTGTTCGAACGGGTTCGTGATTCTCTCCATGAACGCAATCTGACGACATGGCCGACGATTCTCAGGAAGATCACGTCCAAGATTGCGAGCGGTGCTATCCCCCGCCCCTTCGACATCGTGGTGGTGGATGAGGCTCAGGATTTGGGTGTGCCGGAGATTCGCTTTCTGGTCGCGCTCACGGGAGGAAAGCCCGATTCGCTCTTTCTGGCTGGCGACCTCGGACAGCGGATTTTTCAGCAGCCCTTTTCCTGGAAGGCAGTCGGCATCGACATTCGCGGTCGGTCCCACACCCTCCGGGTGAACTACCGGACTTCCCATCAAATTCGCCTGCATGCGGATCGTTTGTTGCCGGAATCGGTCAGCGACGTGGATGGGAATGCGGAGAGCCGCAAGGGCACTGTATCGGTCTTCAATGGCCCCCTTCCCGAGGTGCGAATCTTCGATGGCATCGACGCCGAGATCGAAGGCGTTGCGCAGGTCCTGCTCGACTGGACGGCAGAGAAGCTATTGCCGGACGAACTGGGCATCTTCGTGCGAAGCGAGGCGCAGCTCGCTCGCGCTCGGGCGGCGCTCAAGGATGCCGGACTCGGCTGGGTGGAGCTGGAGAGAAACAGCAGGCCGGTTAGAGGCAAGGTGTCTCTCTCAACCATGCACCTCGCAAAAGGACTGGAGTTCCGGGCAGCGATTGTGATGGCGTGCGACGATGAGGTTCTACCGCTTCAGGATCGGGTGGAAACGGTCGCCGATGAAGCCGACTTGGAGGAGGTCTATACAACCGAGCGCCACCTTCTCTACGTAGCCTGCACCCGTGCGAGAGATCGCCTGCTCGTTTGCGGCGTGGACCCGGAGTCGGAGTTTCTTGGAGACCTTGGGCTCTAGCGGTTTCGTATACCAGGTTACAAGCAGGACATCTCCGCACGAAGGTGCACGAGATTTCAAAGATTGATGTGCCCCCTCTCGGCCGACCCGACAATGAACATCGATCACCACTTCATTCTAACCTCCTCTCTTGAAGCCGACACTCGTGCCATCTGCGGACCTGAAAGACGTGTCGTGGGGACGCCCGGGCACGCCGTCGCTGAAAGGTTCATTGCGCGACGGATGGAGAAGATCGACCTCCACACCTACGACGGTCCTCACCTCGCCATGCCTTATCAGTGGGAGAGACTGACTTTCACAAACTTCGCCGGGGTGGTGCGCGGACGCAATTTCAAGCTCCCACCCATTGTCATCGGAGCGCACTACGACAGTGCGTTAGAGGCCCCCCTGTGCCGACGACAATGGTGCCGCGATCTCTGTTTGCCTGGCTCTTGCTGAAATGGCGATGGAGCACAAGGGGTTAGCCCGGGATTTGGTCATCCTCCTCTTTGATGCAGGAGCTTTCCCTTATCACCGAAGCCCTGCCATGGGCAGCAGCTACTTTATCGATCATCAGCTTGATCCCAGGGATGCCGATCTCTCGATGATTTTCAAGACGGTGGGACACGATCTTCCGCTGTCTTGGATGCCCTACGCAGGACTCTTGGCCCGTGATCTTGGCATCCCAGCCTTGAAGGACATCGTGTTTGTGACCGGCGCGGAAAGTAACGCCGATCTCGCCACGCTGCTGGATCGCGTTCCCTTGCCGGAGCGGCTCAAACTCATCGCTACACTGAACCGGTACATTCGCAACGTAAGCCCCCAGGACGCGTTTTCGCGAAATCGAGTGCCGTTCTTGTTCTTTTCCTGTGGCCGATGGGAGCACCATCAGGAACCAAGGGATGACTTGGACCTTTTGAATTACGCAAAGATGGCGCGTCTTGCACACTACTCCTTCGACCTGACGTGCCAGTTTGATACCGAACCTTCAGTTCCGGGGCATCGGGAACCGGAGGAAACCGTGGCATTCGAAGCATCGACCTTCAAAAAGTCGCTCGGTGAACTCTACCCTCTCCTGTGTGAATGGGCTGGTGTCAACGATATGGATGATCGCGAGGCCTTGGATCGCATGGCGGCGCAGATTCTAGCGGCTCAAATTTGATCAGTTGCAGACGGGTGACACTCTAACGAACCCTGCGGCGGGCACTGACAAATTTTTTTTGAGGTCCAAAGCGCCACGGGACCCAACAGAATCCTACAGGTCCAAATAATTCCCCCCTAACGATTCCCAAAGATCCCCAAAGAACCCTACAAACCCCAAGGATTCCCACAGAACCTACTGAACAGCAATATCTTGCAAGTAGATTTAAATTTGTCACCAGTCTCCACATGCCACCAGCGCATGCGACAAATCACGATGAGCTTCTTTCGGTTGCCGAGACCGCAGCCCGATGGAAGAGCCACCCCGAAACAGTAAAACGGCGGATTCGCTCGGGAGCACTCCCAGCCCTCCGTTTCGGCCGCGGGATGATCCGAATCCGCTTGAGCGACCTACTGGCGTTCGAAGAAGCCCAATTCATCCGCGCCGAACAATGAGAACCCCCGACGAAATTACGGCGGGTTCCACGACCGCTGGGACCCTCGAAGCCCAAATCAGCATCTTCCAGGGTGTCTGGGGCAAGAAGCCCACCGAAACAATGACGATGGCGGACTATCTCCGCCGAGTGTCGGCTGGTGATTGGAAACAACCCGTGGAGGAGTGCCGGGGTCTTCTAGCAGCGGGCGATGAGGCCGCATACCGGGATGGGAAGAAGAGCTTGCCAGCCGTTTGCCTGAGCGGGACCGCGAAGACCCGCGACTCGTCGGTCCCATTAGTGGATCGAGAATTCGAACACAACGGATTCCTGCAAGGCGATCTGGACGAGAAGGACCACAAGGGTATCTCCTTGAAAGAGATCGAAAGCCGGCTGCGGTCGATCCCGGAGGTTGCATTCTACTTTCGCTCCCCGAGCGGCAAGGGATTCAAGGTGGGAGTTCGCGTTCGTCCGGATGTCGAGTGTCACGAAGCTGCATTCGTCAGTGCTTCGGGCCGATTTGCAGCGAACGGTCTCAAACTAGACCCCTCGACCAAGGACCCAATGCGTCTCTGTTTCGTGTCATACGATCCAGACGTGTGGATTCGAGAAGGAGAAACAAAGGAATTGGAACACGACGAACGGTGCCTACGGCTTTCGCGAGAAAGCGAAATCGATTGCCGGTATCCCAAGCCAAGTGAGGATCAAGTTCGCGACATGCTTTCGTTCATTCCGCCGCGGCCGGAGTATACGATGTGGCTCAAAATCATTGCGAGTGTGTGCGATGCCGTGGGCGAAGAGGCCGGGCTTCGCCTCCTGAAGGAATGGAGTCCCGAAGAACGGGAAGGCGAATACGAGGAGAAGATCAGGCACCGATTGGAGCGAGTGGCGGCGGCGACGCTGTTCTTCTACGCCCGTGAACACGGTTGGACCGGTGGGTGCCAACCGGCAGATGTCCGCTTTTTTCCCCAGCGTGGAGAGTATTTCATCCGCGCCGCCCACTGTTGGCGTCCCTACCGAAGCCGGCTTCATGTCCTCAACCGATTGATGAAATCTCAGCCCGATGAACTTTCACCCAAAGAGAAACGGCGTCGGGCGGAAAACCTCCTTCAGACAATCGAAGAACGTAACGTGATTGACTGGGCAGGCCCGCTCGCGGGCCACCCGGCGGGCCCCCATAGCGCGGGTCAGCACCAGCTTCTGGTCACCATCGGTCCGTCTCTCGTCCCGCCCGAACCGGGCAACTGCGACACCATTCTCGCAATCTTGGAGGCGGTTATTGGCAATGATGATCACGCAGGGAACAAGCAGGTCGAATACGTGCTAGCTTGGCTGAAGCTGGGGTTGACTGCGATCCGCTCAGCTGTGCGGACTCCGGGTCATGTACTGATCTTTGCTGGAGTGCCCGAATCGGGAAAATCGCTACTGGTCTACCTTTTCAAGCTCGTGTTCGGCGGGCGAGTGGGAGTGCCGCACCAAGCGTGGAGTCGCGAAACCACCTTCAACGCTGACCTGATGGGAGCCGAGCTGCTGGTGATCGACGACTGCTACAACTCCGGCGAGATGGCCAAACGTCGAGCACTGGCGACATCCATGAAGGAATCGCTATTCAATGACGAGGTCCGCATTCATCCGAAGGGCCGCGAAGCATTTTGCGTTCAACCAGTTTGGCGGGCGGTGATGTGCTGCAACGACGATCCGGACTCCCTGTATGTGGTCCCGCCTTTGACCAGCGATGTTCGCGATAAATTCACGATTCTCCGAACCCACCGGCGACCGCTGCCCCTGCTCCCATCAAGCCCGGAGAAGCGACGAGAGTTCCAGCAGCGGGTCCAGCGTGAATTGCCCGCGTTTATTCACCACCTGGACAACTTGACGATCCCAAGTTGGCTGAAGGCAAATAACCGCTGTGGAATCGAACCCTTCCACCATCCCTACATCAAGGCGCTGCTGGGAGACCTGAATCCGGAGGTCCAGTTGCTGGAACTCATCGACTATGCCATGAGCTTTGCTGAAGGTGGAGACGCCCAAAAGGGATCGTGGGACCCGGTGCGTCTGTTGCCGGAGCAGAAGCGAACGATTTGGACCGCGGCCGAGCTTCTCTCTCACATCGGCCAGCCTGGGCATCTGCCCCTGCATATGTGCAAGGGACTTCCGAATTCCCCGCAGCGAATGGGCCGCTACCTAATGTCGCTTGCCAAGTCTCACCCCCATCGCGTCCGGGAAGCGTCCATGCGAAACGGATATAATCGCTTCGAGATTCTCCCCCCGCCCGAAACACAGCAACCGACAGAATGAGAGCTTCCTTTCTGCCCCCTTTTCGGCAGCCCTCTGCCCCTTACTGGCAGCGGGTAGAGGGTGGCGGGTTACGTCGCAGGTCGCACAGTTCAAGCGGTGGGATCAGTGCATTACCTTCCGTGGATTTCACCGAACAAGAACTCGAAGGTGTCACTTCTGAACTCCGAAATCTTACAATTTCATGTCCACTAAACCACTCTCCCATGCCCCTGCCGATTCCCCCGCCCCATTACCACCGAACCGACAACGGCCCTCACGTGAAGCGTGGGCACAGTTGAAAGCCGCCTTTTTGGCGGGTGCCGAACTGCGTCCTCTTGCCAGGGCCATTGGGGTCGCCGAGGGTACCCTACTGTCTCGTGCTTCCCGCGAAAGATGGTCCGACGAGCGAGACGCTGCTCGTGCCCAGGTAGCTGCCCTCAGCGGCTCCATGGAAGAGCTTTCGCAATCGATTGCAGTCGAGCGCGAGCAGCGGGCACAGCGCCATCTGGACCGTATGGGTAACCTCACAGAATGCGTTGGTGACCGGGTCCAGAAGATGTCGCCCATCGAGGCTCTCGACCGCATCCACAAGATTTCCATTTTTGATCGCTTGGCCAGACGAGCCCTGGGCCTCGACTTTCGGCCCAAGGAAGAGGCTAAGCCCCCGATGATTAATCTGGCGGTGCTTAGCATGGACGGACCGAGCGTGGTGCTGGACCTCCACGCCGCCCAAACGAGCCCATCCTTAAAATCCCAAACCCTCTCTCTCCCAGAATGAGTTCCAAGTTTTCCGTGGCAGGTACAGCCTGCAACCTTTTCGCCGTCCACACAATTTCCGGACAGTCTCATCCCACCTCGCGGGATGATCTTCACTTGATGCCCTGCCCCGTGGTCGTCCTCAAAGAGAATGCGGACGGAAGCTACGAATTAGCGCCAAAGATCGTGGTCGAATTTGGGCTGATTGATCCGGGCGGCGAGAACTTCCTCGGGTTCGCCGATTCGTTCGAGCAAGCCGTAGGCAACTTCCTGCCCCGCTCGCCCCTGTAAAACAAGACGCCCGAAGCTTTCGCTTCGGGCGGTGTCGGACCTGAGTCGGACTCAGGTTCTACTTTGGCCAACCTCTTGATCCCCAAGGGGAGAGATTGGCGGAGCGGACGGGACTCGAACCCGCGACCTCCGCCGTGACAGGGCGGCATTCTAACCAACTGAACTACCGCTCCACTGGTAGTTTCTCTTGCGCGCCGTCCGGTGCTTGGTGCCCCGTGCGGCGTGCGCGGAAGCTAGGTACCTCCCCGGCCCCGCGCAATACCTATTTTGACTTTTTCTTACATTCAGGAGAGGGCTTCCACGACCGATTCCAAGGACGCCAGATCCTCAATGGAATACACCGTTGCCTCCTTCGAAATCTTCGCCACGAGACCCGCCAAAACCTTGCCAGGACCGAGTTCGATGAAGGTCCGATGGCCCTTTCCGATCAACAATTCGATCGATTCCGTCCAGCGCACCGAGCCCGTCACCTGCTTCTCCAGCATGCTGCGGATCTCCGCGGGATCGGACACCACCGAGGCACCGAAATTGCAGACCACCGGCAAAACCGGCGACTGCACCGGCACGCCCGCCAGCTCGGCGGCTAGCTTGTCCTGCGCGGCCTGCATCAGGCGGCTGTGGTAGGCCCCGGCGACGTTCAGCTTGATCGCGCGGCGGATGCCGTGGTCACGGGCCTTTTCCACCGCGGCATCGATCCCGGCGACGGTGCCGGAGAGCACGATCTGGCCGGGTGCATTGAAGTTGGCCACATCCACATCGCACTCGGCAGCGAGCGCGCGGACGGCATCCTCTTCACCACCGATCAGAGCGGCCATTGAGCCCTGCGTGGCTTGGCAGGCTTCCTCCATGAAAAGGCCGCGCCGGGCGACGATCTTGAGTCCGTCTTCAAACGAAAACGTTCCCGCAGCCGCATGCGCCGTGAACTCACCGAGCGACAGGCCTGCGGCGGCCACCGGATTCAGACCGCCCACGCGTTCCCTCAGCAGCGCCAAGGCCACGAGGCCGTGGAGATACAGCGCCGGCTGGCAGCGCGAGGTCCGGGTCAGCTCGTCATCCGGCCCTTCGAACATCACCTCCGAAAGGGCGAAACCAAGTGCCTCGTCAGCCTTCTTGAACAACCCGCGCGCCGTCTCCGACGCCTCGTGGAAATCCTTGCCCATGCCCACCTTCTGGGCGCCTTGTCCGGAGAATAGAAGAACCACGTCGCTCATGTCGCCGCCTGTCCTAGCGGGCGGCCAACCCACGGAGCAAGTCCGCATGCTCCGCAACGAGCGCGGTGACAAGCTCCGGCGCGCGGGCAATCGACTCCGCCACCGGCAGGCCGAAGCTCTCAAGCGACAGACAGGCATCGAATAGCGGCCGCGCCGAATCCTCGATTCGCCCCGCCACCGCGACCACCGGGATGCCCGCGGCCTTCGCCATCGCGGCGACTCCCGCAGGCCCCTTGCCCCCGAGCGTCTGGACATCAAGCGAACCCTCGCCGGTGATCACGAGATCGGCCGTCTTCAAGCGCTCCGCCATGCCAAGCGCTTCCGCCACGAGGTCAAAACCCGCAACAAGCTTCGCATCCGCAAAGCGCAGCAGGCCGAAACCAAGTCCTCCCGCGGCACCTGCCCCTGGGGTATTCGCTTGGACCTCCCCACCGGAAACCTGCACAAGCCGGGAAAGCACGCCATCCAAGAATGCCACATCCTCCGGCGATGCCCCCTTCTGAGGACCGAAGACAGCCGAAGCGCCGCGCGGACCGGTAAGTGGATTGTCCACGTCACAGGCAACGATCACTTCTGGAAGCGGTATCCTTTCCGACTCGTCGACGCGATCAAGCGTGACGAATACACCCGGCACCGGAGGAAGATAGGTGCCTTGATCGTCGAGGAATCTGACTCCAAGCGCGGCCGCCATGCCGGCTCCGCCATCATTGGTAGCGCTCCCTCCGAGTCCAACGAGCACTCTAGTGGCACCCGATACCTCGATGGCATGCCGTATCAATTGTCCGGTGCCATAGGTGCTGGAAACGCTGGGATTCCGATCCTCGGGACGGATCCTCCACAGTCCGCTGGCAGAGGCCATTTCGATGACTGCCACCACTCCCTTGCTACTACGATAGATGCCGTAGCTCGCCTCGATGGGTCGCAGCTTTGCATCGGTGCACGGCGCGGTCACCCACTCCCCGCCGCTACCCGCCAGCATCGCATCCACGAAGCCCTCGCCGCCATCGGCAATCGGGCAGATGTCGATCTCCCACTCCCCGGGAAGCCCGGCGCGGATCGCCTCGCAGGCTTCCGTCGCGCCCAGGGATCCCTTGAATTTGTCGCAAGCCAGCAGGACGCGCATTGAAGCAATTGTCAGGCGAGATTCGTGAAAACGACCTGCACGTCGTCGTCCTCCTCGATCTTCTCGAGGATCACTTCAACCTCGGCCATCTGCTCTTCGGTGAGCTCGATCGGCTGGGTCGGGATGCGCTCCAGGCCAGCCTTCTTGGTGGCAATTCCGAGCTTTTCCACGGCCGCGGTAAGACTGGAGAAGTTGGCGTATTCCCCGATCGCCCGGGCGATGCCGTCCTCGACTTCCAGCTCTTCCAAGCCGCCATCGATGAGCTCCATCTCGATCTCCTCGAGATTCATTCCCGGCGTCACCTCGAACTCCACCACCGACTTGCGGGTGAACATGAAATCCAGCTGGCCGCTGTTCACGATCTGGCCGCCGTTCTTGTTGAAGATGGTCTTCATGTTGACCACCGAGCGGTTGGTATTGTCGGTGGCACACTCGATGTAGAAGAGCGAGCCGTGCGGCCCCTTGCCCTCATAGGCCACTTCCACGATGTCCGCGGCGTCCTTGCCGGCGGCGCGCTTGATGGCGGCGTCGATCTTGTCCTTCGGCAGGTTCTGGCCCTTCGCATTGGCAATGGCGAGGCGCAGCGGGGCATTGGCCGCCGGGTCCGGGCCGCCATTTTTTGCAGCCATGGTGATGGATTTGGCGAGCTTGGGGAAAACGCGGGACATGGTGTCCCAGCGGGCTTCCTTGGCTCGGCGTCGGCATTCGAAGGCGCGTCCCATGATACTTGATGAAATTCTTGGCTGGCCGGATTGAAGCGGATCGGCGGCATCGGGCAAGCCCGCAAGCACTTGTCTGCCGCCGGGAAAACGGGCAGGCGGTGATGCCACGGCCGAAAACAAAATGGGGCCGGCAGCAGGGCCCCATGAAAAGCCCTGCTGCCCGCCCAAACAATCCTCCGAATTGCCCTAGAAATCAGTTCACCTTCACCTCGATCTCACGCGACTGAGCCTTCTCCTGCTTCGGCAGATGGACGAACAGGACGCCATCCTTGAACTGCGCCTCGACCTTCTCGGCATCGGCATTCTCCGGCAGGTTGAAGCTCCGTAGGAAAGTGCCGTAGGACCGTTCGACGCGGTGATACTTCTTGCCGTTCTGTTCCTTCTCGAAGGCACGCTCGCCCTTGATCGCCAGCCGGCCCTTCTCGACCGTGACATGGACATTCTCGCGGGCGACTCCGGGAAGCTCGGCTTTCACGAGATATTCCTTTTCATCCTCGAGGATATCAACAACCGGCACCCATTCGGCAACGGCGGCACCTCCGCATTCGCGCTCGTTGCCCAGGGCATTCAGCACGCGATGCTGCAATTCGTGGATGTCGCGAAGGGGATTCCAGTGAGTCAGAACTTTCATGATCGTGGTCGTAAGTAGTGGTTTGAAAGACGGATCATTGAGTGGGTCGCGAAAGCAACAGGGCCGTCTCCCGATCGCTTCCGGCTCTGGAACCCACCACCGCACTCCGGCGACGAGCTCCAAGGCGAAAGGAGAGTTGCAGGCGAAATGCCAGCGCGTTCACAGCGACACAACGAGCTGAATATCAGCACTCGTCACTTCGCCCACGATTCCCAACCCGCGACAAAGTGCTGCGGAGGAAAGTCAACCTTTGTCACAGAGGCGGGACAGGGTGTCCGCCCCTTGGGATCGGAGACCCGGACTGCGTGCAGCCTGCTGTCGCTCAAGGCCAGCAGCCCTGCTGCGGGTAAGCACCTCGGTGTATCCGATCACTTGGAGGCTCTCCAAATGCTCCTTCACTGGGAGCGCACACCATTCTTCTTCCCGCTCCCGCCCGCTTCCCTCAGCGACTCCTGAATTTTCTTCAGATCAATGGGCTTCTTGTAAGCGACAAAGCTGTTGGCCGCGGCGACTAGCGACTTGCTGACCGTCTCCGGCTTCATCTTCTTGGGCACTGCCGCATTGAGGACGATGACATGCCCGCTTGCGACGCGGGTCAGGTAAATCTGGCGGGAAATCTGGGTATCCACGCCTTTCGGCATGGCATAGGACCATGAGAGAGCATTGGTGCCGTCACGCAGCGAAACGAATTCCGACTCGATGGTCAGGTCTGACTTCGTGAGCTTCTCAATGTATTTCTCCTCCCAGTCGCGGTGCGCCTGCAGCAGCTCCTTGGGAGCCACGTTCGCGGCCTTCTTGCCAAGGACTTCGGCAGCCGTGGTCGTCTGGATTTGGAAGACGATTCCACCCACGTTCAGGAAGAAGTTGTCCGGGTTATCCATCGCTTTGACGGAATCGCCCGGGATCTCCACGGTGAACCGGCAGTCCGGCACATCCCAGACGACGAGTGCTCCCGTCACGGATTTGAGCGCCACCACCCCTTCGGCGGTGGCAGGAGCAGGCAGCCACAGGACTATTGCAGCCAAGACAAGCGGAAGGAACACGGAGCGTTTCATGAAGCGGGATCGGGATGCGCCGGAGTTAAACATCTCAATCACCTGCAGACTCAAGGATGGAAATAACAATCCCGGCAGTGAGTCTAACATTCGAAGGAAATGAAAACCGCAGCACGGCGTCCCTTACGCGCATGACGCCTCGTCGGGCGCTTCACTCCAGCCACAGATCCCGTTCCATCTCCATCAGCATGCGATCACCGGACGCCGCCTTGTGCGCGTCGCTGACTGAGTCGCCATGGCGGAGATGAGCGCGGAAGGCATCCTTTTCGTAGTCCTCCCCCGAATCATCATCGAGATGAAGGGCACTTTCGATCATAGCGGTGGCCAGGCCGGAAGCCATGCGAGCGCAGCTCGAGAGAGACAGCGAAGCAAGAACGACCACGAGAAGATATGGAGGAGTCTTCATGGAAACAAGTCAGGGGTTACATGACCATGAACACCCCTCTCCACGAATGGTCGCGCGCTTTCTCAGCCGCTAGCTCCCCACCAGCTCGACCAACGCCATATCCAGCGTCGGATAGCGGAATCGAAAACCACTCTCTAACAGCGCCCGCGGCACTGCGCGATGACTCGCCAGCACCGCCGGCCCGAAGTCACCGAGCGCCAGCTTCAGCGCGAACGGCGACACCGTCATGAAGGCCGGCCGCTTGAGCGCCTTCGCCAGTTTCCTGGTAAAGTCGGCATTCCGCTCCGGCTCGGGAGCGCTGCCATTGATCGGGCCGTTCAGCGAGGCATGGCCGATGCCGTGCAGCATCGAACCCACTAGATCCTGGACATGGATCCACGGCATCCACTGCGTCCCCGACCCCAGACGACCCCCGAGTCCCAGGCGAAACGGCAGCGTCATCTGCTTGAAGGCCGCTCCCTCGCGCCCGAGCACCACCCCGGTCCGCCATTTCATCACCCGCAAACCGAGTTCCGCCACCCCATCCGCGGCAGCCTCCCAGTCCCGGCACAGCTGCGCCAAGTACCCGCCACCCACCCCCGCGTCGTCCTCGAGAATCTCGTCACCACGATCGCCATAGATGCCGACGGCCGAGGAGTTCACCAGCACCCGAGGACGCTCCCCGGCGGCCAGTTTTTCCAAGCCGCGGCCCAGCGCTTCCGTCACGCCGATCCGGCTGTCATGAAAGCGCTTTTTATTCGCGGCGGTCCAGCGCTTGTTGATCGGCTCCCCGGCTAGATTGACCAGGGCGCTCAGGCCGCGGAAATCCGGGTGATCCGACCACTCTCGCCACGCCGGGATTCCCGGCTCGGGTCCCCTCACCTCGCGGCTGAATCCGCAGACTTTCCAGCCCGCGGCCGTCGCTTGGCGCGCCAATTCGCGGCCGATGAAGCCGGACGCACCGACGATCCCTAGCGTGCCTTCCATTTCCCGTCATGTTCGGCCTGCAGCCCCGTCCTGCAACCGCTTTCAGGCTTTGACCTTTACTTGAATCCGGTGACCCCGTCTCATCCCGCCACGATGAGGGTTGCCGTTGTCCCTGCCATTTTTCTCACCACGCTCCGGCTCGCCGCACAGGAACCAGAATTTGTCCTGCCGGAAGCCAATCCCGCCCCGGCCGCCGAAGCCGTCCCACCCGCGGACGCCCCCCTGCCCATCGCTCCCGTGCCGGTGCCGGAGGGCATCAAGCTTTTCCCCCAGGATCCTGCCGTCGCCGGCAGCTTCGGGATGCCGCAGGACGTCCACATCCACGACGAGGGCCCCAAGGTCGAGTACGACGTCCAAACCGGCATCGTCCAGTTTTCCGGCCCTTTCCACGTCGACACCGACAACGGCATGAAACTGCGCTCCGACAAGGCGCGCTGGGACCAGAAGGAGCTCAAATTCTACGTAGACGGCTCGGTCAAGATGACCACCAAGGACGGCACGGAGGTCTTCGCCGACCACGCCGTGGCCGATACCAAGACCAAAACCGTCACCCTGACCGACAACGTCAGCGTCTATCAAAACAGCCTGCTGCAACGCGGGAACAAGATCGTCTACTACTGGGGCGAGGAAAAATTCGAGGCGAGCGACCTGCGCGCGGGTGTCGATCCTCTCCTGCTGGAGGCCGGCCGGTTCACGCTCGAGGACCGGGGCGGCAAGCAGGTCTACGTCGGCCACGACGCCGGCGTGACCACCCACGATGTGGAGGAGCCGGGCTTCTGGCTCCGTGCCAAGGAAACCACCATCTATCCGGGCGACAAGGTCACCTTCAAGAACCTGCGCCTCTACGCCGGCGATACCCCGATTTTCTGGCTGCCCTACCTGTCCCAGCCGCTGGACAGCGACCTGGGCTACCACTTCGTCCCCGGTGCCCGCTCGAACTGGGGAGCCTTCCTGCTCAATAGCTACGGCCTGATGCTCGGCGGTCATCCGAATCCCGAGACCGGCGAAAACGAGGACGCCTGGCTGCTCTCGCGCTGGCACTTCGACCTGCGCACCCGCCGCGGCGTCGGCACCGGCGTCGATCTGAGTGACAAGCGACTGGAGGACAATCCGAACCTCACCGGCCTCTCGCTCTACTACTCGAACGACCTCAATCCCGACATCAGCCGCACCGGCATCACCCGCGGCTTCGTCAATGAGGACCGCTACCGCATCGCCCTCCAGCACCGCGTGCCGCTGGATCTGGAGAAGGACGCCGAATGGCGCGTGGATGCCAACCTGAACATCCTCAGCGACAACTACTACCTCGAGGACTTCAATCCGGACCTGTTCCGCAATGATCCGAATCCGGACAACACCATCGGCCTCTTCCGGCGCGACGATGGCACGCTCTTCAGCATCTTCGGTCGCCTGCGGCCGAATGAATTCTACCGTTCGGACACCCGGCTTCCGGAGATCGCCCTGGATTTCGCCCGCCGGCCGCTGTTCGACTCGCCGATCCTCCATGAGGGCTCGGCTTCCTTCGACGTGGTGGAGGAAGAAATCGGCAGCGCCTCGATGTCCGCCGTCCGCCAGTTGCTGAAATTGCCGGCTGGCGATCCGATGATTCCGCTCCTCCTTTCCCAGCTTCCCGCCTATGAGCGCGAGTTGGTCCAGAGGATCCGTTCGTTGCCACCCGGCAGTCCGGCGATTCCCGGCCTCGCCACCCAGCTCTTCAGCCCCGGCTACACCCGCTTCAACACGTACCAGGAGTTCTCCATGCCCATGAACTGGGGCGGGCTGGCATTCACGCCGGAGGCAGGCATCGGATACAGCCGCTACTCGAATGTGGATGGTCCGTCGAAATCAGTGGATCGCACCCATCTGCACGCCGGCTTCGAGGCTTCCATGAAGTTTTCCAAGGATCTCGGCGACATCAAGGACCGCAATCTGGGACTCGAGGGCCTCATGCACGTCGTCCAGCCCTACGCCCGCTTCTCCTACATCTCTACGGATGACCTCGATCCACTGTTCCCCTCCGTGGACCGCGAGACTTTCAGCACCCGTCCGCAGCCGATCTCGGTGCCAAGCTTCACCGCCATCGATAGCCTCCGCGATTGGAGCATCTTCCGCTTCGGCATGAGGAACAAGCTGATCACCAAGCGTGATGGCCAGAGCTACGACTGGCTCGCGATGGATACCTATTTCGACGCCTTCATCACCGACCCGGACTACAACCGGAACTTCTCCAACCTCTACAACGACCTGAAGTGGAGCCCGTTGCCATGGTTCAATATGAACCTTGAAACGCAGTTCCCCATCATCGGCGACGGCTCAGGATTCTCGGAAGTCGCCACTCGCGCGAATTTCATGCCTAACGAAAACCTCGAGTTTTCAGTCGGTTACCGCCTGCTCGACAACCACCCGGTGCTGACCGACTCGCAGCGCCTCGACCTGCGGACCTATGCCCGTCTCAATGACAAGTGGGGCGTCGGTGCCTTCCAGCTCTGGGAACTCGATGACGGCACATTGGAAGTCCAGCAGTACACCCTCAACCGCGACTTCAACTCGTGGATCGCTTCGGTCGGCATCACCAAGCGCGACAACCGCTACCAGGATGAGTTCGGCGTGATCTTCAGCTTCACCCTGAAGGACTTCCCGTCCGCCTCCGTGCCCTTCAAGCTGGACGCGAGCCAGGAATAACCAGCCCGCCCCGAGTTTCCTTTGAATTCCATTTCTCCCATGACTCCCTCGCAACTCCTCACGTCGCTCAATTTCCGCTACGCCACGAAGAGATTCGACCCGGCCCGGCAGATCCCCGACGAGGAGTGGGAGGTGCTTGAGCAGTCCTTGGTCCTGGCCCCGTCGTCGTTCGGCCTGCAGCCGTGGAAATTCATCGTGATCAACGATCCCGAGCTGCGCGCCCGCCTGCGCCAGCACTCCTGGGGTCAGTCACAGATCACCGATGCCTCGCGCTTGGTCGTGTTCACCACCCGCACCGACATGACCGAGCCGGATGTCGATCGCTTCATGACCCGCCTCGCCGCCGTGCAGGGCCGCGATCCATCGACCCTTGAGGGCTACCGGAATGTGGTCGTGAGCTTTGCCTCCGCCATGAACCGCGAAGCGCGCCACGCCTGGAACTCTCGCCAGACCTACATCGCACTGGGCCAATTCATGGCCTCTGCCGCGGTGCTGGGCATCGACACCTGCCCGATCGAAGGCTTCGACCCCGCCGGCTACGATGCAGAGCTCGAGTTGACCGACACCGGCTACGCGACCTCGGTCGTCTGCGCCGCCGGCTATCGCTCCCCGGAGGACAAATACGCCACCACGCCGAAAGCTCGCTTCCCCCACGAGGAACTGATCGAGCACCGCTAATCTCCACGCTGCAAAGTGCAGCTGTTAGGGTGGAGCCCTGCATGATTGGAGGGTCGGAAGACGCGGGCAAACCACGCAGCATCTAGGATTTGGATGCTGGCACGTGTGATGCCATGGAGGTGCCACTGCACTGCCATGAAACCGAATCTCCTCGTCATGAATCCCTCTGGAAGCGAGCCAGCCGCTTGGGTGGAAGCCCTCTGCAACCAGTGGATGGAAGACTGCTACGTCTACCTCCTCTGCCCCGGCTGCGGGTTCCGGGAAGACAATGCACGCGGCCTCCGCTTCCTCTCTCACACCAACGACGCCGTTCCGAACTTCGGCCACCTGGACGCCATCGTTACTTTCGAAGAATCGGATGCCGTCCAGCGATTGCTGGATGCCTATCCGGAGGCGGCGGTGCGGACAATCCCGTTGGTCGGAGATATCCTCCCTGATCAAGCAGCGTTCCAAGGACATCCCCTGGCAGCTTGAAAAGCGTAGGCCGCGACCGGGGAAGATTCACCGTGCTTTTCCTCGACGGATCTCTAGGTTGCGCGGTTGATGAGCACACGAACCCCCTCGGAAGTTGGACGTCTCTGGTTCGGAGACATGTGGAATAACCGCGACACCGGCTTGCTTCGCGAATTGATGGCACCGGACGCCACCGGCACTTTCGAAGGTGGCCGGACGATGACCGGACCAGACGACTTCATCGCCTTTCAGGCCGCCTTCCTCGATGCGGTACCGGACCTCAAGGTGGAGCTGGTGAAAAGCGTCAGCGAAGGCGATGATGTCTGCATCCACTGGCGCGGTTCTGGCCTCCACTGCGGGGCAGGACTGGGTTGCGCGCCCAGCAACAAGCAGATCGATTTCCAGGGCGTCACCTGGCTGACCGTGAAGAACGGCCAGATCGTCACCGGCCAGGATTTCTGGAACCTCGGCGGCCTGATGCAGCACTTGGCGGAATAGATTTCTCAATTTTTCCCCGGGGATTCCGGTGGGGACTTGCGTGTTTCCTTTTGAAACCAAGTCAACACTCACCATGAAATCCCGACTTCTCTCACTCCTGCTCTGCCCGATGGCCTTGGGCGCTCAGGAAGCGCCTCCTATTACCATCCCCGAACCGGTCGCCATCATCCCCTCTTCGGTGAACCAGTGGAGCCAAGGGTTCGTCTCCATGTCCACGCACGGAACGCCCAGGCTTCTCGATGTCATCGGCTCGATGAAAGAGCAGCTCGGCGAGCTGAACTGGATCATGCAGGGCGATGTCGGGGACATCGAGCTGCCGGCCTTCAGCGTGAAGGATGTCTCACCGGAGAGCTTGTTGACGCTGTTGGGAACAGCGGCCGGCTTTGAGGTCCAGTCCGCGCCCCCCCAAGCTCCCGGTCAGCAGCAAATCGTGATGATTCGCCGCAGCACCAACCCTCCCGCAGCACCACAGGCAAGCACGGCCAAGGATCTGCGGACGGTGCCAATGAGCGCGAACGATCCGGAGCCCAAGAAGTCGAAGGGCACATCGGCATCAGCCGCTCCGGAGAGCGTCCCGCTGCCCTCCAAACAATCGGCGAAGATCATGAAGGTGATGAGCCTCGGAGCCTTCTCGGATGAAGCATCGTGGGCCCGGAATGTCAGGGGGCTGAGCAGTCTCCTGCACAAGACCCTGACCCAAGGCGGTAAGCTTCCCGATGACGCACTGACCTTTGATGACGAGTCCCGCCTGCTGATCATTCGCATGGAACCGGAAAGGGCGGGAGAAGCAGTGCAGCTCGTCGAGGGATTTGTCGCCTCTTTGAAGGAGCGGCAAGCGGCCGTCGACGAGCAGATCAAGGACCTCTTGAAGAAAAAGGTGGCCACTCAGATGGAGCTCAAGTCGGCGACCTCCTTGGGCAAAGGAGAGAATCACCCCCAGATCCAGCAATTGGAGCTCGAACTCGACAGCCTCGCAAAGGCGATCGCCGAGATTGAGGAATCCCACGGACTTCGCTAGCCTCTCACCGATGGACCTCGCCGTGCCGGAAATCGACGCGATTGCGAACGGGGATTCGGAGCAAGCCCCCTTGCTGCTCACGCTCACCGCGGGCCTGGCTCGCGGTGACGACGCGGCATGGCGGGAGTTCTTCGACGCCTACGAGGGCCGCTTGATGGCCTACATCCGCACCTGCCAGGCAGGAAATCCGGAAGGCGTGGACGATGTCTATCAAGAGACCATGCTGCGGGTGATGCGGCACGCGCGCCCTTTCTCCGACGAAGCGGCGTTCTGGTCATGGCTCACGGTCATCGCCCGCTCCGCCATCACCGATCACTGGCGCAAGCGTTCGGCGTGGCGGCGGTTCCTTGATCGCTTTGTCAGCGATCGATCCCGAGCGCCGGCGGAACGTGGGCGTTCGGACGATGGCTTTGAACGGGCGCTGGCGGGAATGGATGATGGAATGCGAAAGTTACTCGAGCGGAAATACGACGAGAAGTGGAGCGTCCGGCGCTTGGCGGATGCGGAAAATGTCAGCGAGAAGGTATTGGAACATCGCTTGGCGAAGGCCCGCCTGGAACTGGGCCGCGCCATGCGGAGAATCGGTGAGGAGGACGCGTCATGAACGAAAACGATCGAGGGAAGCTATTGAGAGATGTGATGGCCACCGGCCTGGCAGTCAGGCGCCGCCGTCGCAGGAAATTGAAGACGTTCATCACAGGTGGCTGCGCGATGGCCGCATGCATCTTGCTGGCGATGAAGATTCACCCATCCTACCAATCCCCCGCAGGCAAATCCCTGATCGTGGAGACCCGCGACCCCGTGCCACCTCCGGTGCCGCAGCCCCCACAGCCCCAGCGGGACAAGGATGAAGCCCTTCTGGAGAGCCTCGCAGAGGCTGGTCCGGTCATCATCACGATGGCCGACGGGAGCCGACAACTCTACCTGACCCGTCCGTGAAAAGTGCGGGAAACCGCTGAAATGCAGGCCCATATCAAATTGCGATAAACCAAAGTCCAATAGACCCGGCCACTGACGAGGGCGCACGATTCAGCCAGAGTCATGCAAACGCCCTCACTCGGCCAAGCACGCTACGCTTCGGGCCTCGGTCATACTGTCGGCGATGATGTCCTCATCTCCGAGCGGATCGAATGCGGCGCCGACCCCGGACATTGCTTCGAACTGGCCGGGCCGCGGGAACTCATCTTTTTCAATCCCAAGGAAACGCGCGCCGGCATCGTCACTTGTGGCGGCCTTTGTCCCGGCCTGAACAATGTGATCCGCTCGCTGTTCTGCGAACTGCACTACGGCTATGGCATCGCGGAAGTCATCGGATTCCGCGGCGGCTACGCAGGGTTGGATCCCGCTTCCGGGATCAACCCTGTAACGATTACCCCGGAATTCGTCGAGGGCATCCATCGCCAAGGCGGCACCATCCTCGGAACGTCGCGTGGACCCGTGGACGTCAGCCGCGCCGTCGACAACCTGATCGCGCGTGGGATCCATATCCTGTTCACCGTGGGCGGCGATGGCACCCAGCGCGGAGCGAATGATCTCTATCAGGAAGCCCGCCGCCGCGGCCACCTGCTGTCGGTCGTCGGCGTGCCAAAGACCATCGACAACGACGTCGCCTTCGTCTCGCGCACCTTCGGCTTCTTCAGTGCCGTGGAAGAAGCGGCACGGGTGCTGGACTGCGCACACACCGAAGCCCGCAGCACTCTCGGCGGCATCGGCTTGGTAAAATTGATGGGCCGCCACGCCGGCTTCATCACCGCCGGTGCCACGGTCGCGAGCCAGGATGTGAACTTCGCGCTGATTCCGGAAGTCCCCTTCAAACTCGAAGCCTTCCTCTCCGCGCTCGAACAGCGAATGCGTACCAAGTCCCACGCCGTGATCGCGGTGGCCGAGGGCGCAGGCCAAGACCTCCTCGAGGCCGATGCCTCGGCACGCGACGCCTCCGGTAACGTGAAGCTCAAGGACATCGGCATCTTCCTCCGCGGCCACATTGAAGCCCACATGAAGACCGCCGGATTGCCAGTGGCGATCCGCTACTTCGATCCCAGCTACCAAGTCCGCAGCTGCCCGGCGAATTGCGAGGACTCGCTGCTCTGCGACCTCTTCGCGCGGAATGCCGTCCACGCGGCCATGGCTGGCAAGACCGGCGTCGTGATCGGCTTCCTCCACGAGCGTTTCATCCACGTCCCCATCGAGCTGCTGGCCAGCCAGGTGAAGCGTCTCGACCCCGCCGGTGGCTGGTGGCGCTCGGTGCTCTCCTCGACGGGCCAGCCGGCGAATTTCTCCTAAGCCCATCCCATGAAGGCCCTCCTCTCGGAAATCCGGCGCAATCCGCTGCTGTGGCTTCTGGTCTGCGTGCCTGTGGTCTTTGCCGCTCATTCGATGAAGCCGGAAGCGCATACGCTGCACTTCCTCCTGTCGCTCGGCGCCATCGTTCCTCTCGCGGCGCTGCTCAGCCACGCGACCGAATCGGTAACTTCGAAAACCGGTGACGCCGTGGGCGGACTGCTCAATGCCACGCTCGGGAACTTGACCGAGCTGGTCATCGCACTCGCAGCCCTCCGCGCGGGCGAATACCTGCTGGTTAAGGCTTCGGTCGCCGGCGCGATCGTCGCCAATACACTCTTCATGCTCGGAGCATCCTTCCTGCTCGGTGGCTTGAAGCACCACACGCAGGAATACAACCGCGTCAGCGCCCGCCTTCAGGCCGGGTTGCTATTCTTGGCCACCATCGCATTGCTGGTGCCATCGGCCATCGTCGAGGCGGACGCAGGCGCAGGCACCGCTGCGGCGGCCTTCAGCCAGAAATTGAGCGTCGGCCTGTCGATCCTCCTGATCGGTGCCTACGCGCTTGGCATGTTGTTCTCGCTGAAAACCCATCGCGAATTCTTCGGCACCGCCAGTCACGGTGACGGTGATGGCGAGGAACCATGGCCGATCGGCCTCGCGCTGGGAACCCTGGCGGTAGTCACGATCTTCGTCGCCTTGGTCAGCGAGGTCTTCGTCGAGTCCGTGCAGGAAGCGGCCAAGACCTTCGGCATGACCCCGGCATTCGTGGGCTTCATCGTCGTCGCCTTGGTCGGCGGCGCGGCAGAAATGGCCTCGGCCTTTTCCGGCGCTCGGAAAAACCGGCTCGATCTCAGTGTGGGCATCGCTCTCGGCAGTGCCTCGCAGATCGCCCTCTTCGTGGCTCCGGTGCTGGTGCTGCTGAGCTACATCATCGGGCCCACGCCGATGAGCCTGCAATTCTGGCCCGGTGCGGTGGTCATGATGCTAATTGCTACCCTCACCGCCTCACTCGCGACGAATAGCGGACGCTCGGCGTGGTTCGTCGGAGTATTGGTGCTAATGGTATACCTGATCTTCGCCATGACCCTCTACCTGCTGCCACCGGCCAACGCCTGAAGCGCTCCCACCCACCATGATCCGCACCGTTGTTTTCGACGCCAAGCCCTACGACCGCGAGCCCCTGCACCATGCATCCGCGGGCATGGACATCGACTGGCGCTTCATGGACTGCCGGCTCACGGCCGAGACGTCCGCCGCAGCCACCGGCGCACAAGCGGTCTGCATCTTCGTGAACGACCACGCCGACCGTCCGTGCCTCGAAGCACTGAAGGCACTCGGCGTGAAACACATCGCCTTGCGCTGTGCCGGCTTCAATGGCGTGGATCTCGTCGCCGCCAGGGACCTCGGTCTCTCAGTGACCCGCGTGCCGGCCTATTCACCCCACGCTGTCGCCGAGCACGCAGTGGCCCTATTGCTCGCGCTCAACCGCAAGATCCCGCGCGCGAACAACCGCGTGCACGATCTCAACTTCTCGCTCAATGGCCTCGTCGGCTTCGACCTGCACGGCAAGACAGCCGGCATCGTCGGCACCGGCAAGATCGGCCGCATCACCGCACAGATCCTCCGTGGCTTCGGCATGCGCGTGCTGGCCTACGATCCCTACCCTTCGCCTGACTGGGCCGTCGAGCATGGCATCGAGTATTCCGATCCTCGGACTTTGGCGACGGAGTCCGAGGTGATCTCGCTGCACACGCCTCTGACCCCGGAAACGCACCACATCATCCGCAAGGAGACGCTGGAGCTGATGAAGCCCGGCACCATCCTGATCAATGTGAGCCGCGGTGCCCTGATCGACACACGCGCCTTGATCGAGGCATTGAAGGCGGGACGCCTCGGCGGCGTCGCGCTCGATGTCTATGAGGAAGAGGAGGGCGTCTTCTTCGAGGACCTCTCCGGCCAGATCCTCCAGGACGATGACCTCGCCCGCCTGCTGACTTTCCCGAATGTCCTGATCACCGCACACCAGGCCTTTCTAACAAAGGAAGCACTGTCGGAAATCGCGCGCGTCACTGTGGCCAATCTCACCGCCGGTGCCGAAGGGCGGCCCTTCCTGCCGGAGACCGCCTTGGTCGATCTTTCATCGCCATGAGCGTGCAACGGTCAGCACCCGCAGTTGCTCCGGTGTGGCCGGGCCGGCCATCGCCGCTCGGAGCAACATTCGATGGCAAGGGCGTGAATTTCGCGCTGTTCTCCGATCATGCAACCAAGGTCGAGCTATGCTTGTTCGACTCCGCCGATGCACAGGTCGAGTCACGTCGGATCATGCTGCCGGAAAAGTCCGACCAAGTATGGCACGGCTATGTGCCCGGCGTGCAGCCCGGCCAGATCTACGGCTACCGCGTCCACGGCCCCCATGATCCTGAACGAGGGCATCTCTTCCAGCCAGCCAAGGTGCTGCTCGACCCCTACGCCAAGTCGATCGCCCGCGATGTACGATGGACACCGGAGATCCTCGACGCGGACGGCGATACCGCCGCCTGCGCTCCCCTCGCCCGCGTCATCGACACATCCTTCGCGTGGCCCGATGACCCACCACTCCGCACACCATGGCACCAGACCGTGGTCTATGAGCTGCACGTGAAGGGATTCACCAAGCAGCACCCGGACATCCCGGAGCCCCTGCGCGGCACCTATGCCGGCCTCGCGTCACCCGCAGCGACTTCCTATCTGAAGGCGCTCGGCATCACTGCGGTGGAACTCCTGCCCGTCCACTACCACGTCGACGAACCGCATCTGGTGAAATCCGGCCGGACGAATTATTGGGGCTACAATACCCTCGGTTACTTCGCACCCGACCCGCGCTATGCCGCCAGCGGCCCGGATGGCGCCGTGGCCGAGTTCCAAGAAATGGTCCGCTCACTTCACGCCGCAGGCATCGAGGTGATCCTCGACGTCGTCTATAACCACACGGCCGAAGGCGATCACCACGGACCGATGCTCTCATTCCGCGGCATCGACAATGCCGCCTATTATCGGCTGAAGGACGACCGCACGCGCTACCTCGATTTCACCGGCTGCGGAAATTCACTGAACGTCGCCCACCCGCGCACGCTTCAGCTCATCATGGACTCACTGCGCCACTGGGTACTGGAGATGCATGTCGATGGCTTCCGCTTCGATCTCGCCAGTGCCTTGGCGCGCGAGCTGTGGGAAGTCGATCGCCTCGGTGCCTTCTTCGACATCATTCACCAGGACCCGGTGCTCTCGCAGGTCAAACTCATCGCCGAGCCATGGGACCTCGGGCCGAATGGCTATCAGGTCGGAAATTTCCCCGTGCTGTGGAGCGAGTGGAATGGCAAGTATCGCGACTGCGTTCGGCGCTTCTGGACCGGCCGCGGCGGCTCGGTCGGCGAGTTCGCCACCCGCCTTGCCGGCAGCAGCGATCTCTACGCGCACAATGGCCGCCGACCGCATGCCAGCCTGAACTTCATCACCGCCCACGACGGCTTCACGCTCCGCGACCTGGTCAGCTACGATCATAAGCACAACGAGGCCAACGGCGAAGACAACCGCGACGGCAACAACCAGAACGACAGCTGGAACTGCGGCACCGAAGGCCCCACCGACGACCCCGAAATCAACACCCTCCGCCAACGCCAGCAACGGAACCTGCTTGCCACCCTGATCCTCTCGCAGGGGGTGCCGATGCTACTCGCCGGCGACGAATTCGGCCGCATTCAGCAGGGCAACAACAACCCCTACTGCCAGGACTCGTCACTGGTGTGGCTTGATTGGAAGCACAGCCCCTCCCAACTCGAATTGCTCGCCTTCACCAGGAGGCTGCTGCAACTCCGCCGCGAGCAACCGGTCTTCCGTCGTCGCCGCTTCTTCCTCGGCCGCGCGATTCACGGCGAAGAGATCAAGGACCTCCACTGGCTCAAGCCCGATGGCCACGAGATGACCGATCATGACTGGCACGCCGGTCATGCCCACTGCCTTTGCATGGCGCTACCCGGCGACCAGATCGAGGAAACCGGTGAACAGGGAGATCGCATCACCGGCGACACCTTTGCCATCCTCTTCAATGCTCATGATGAGGAAGTGCCGTTCCAACTGGGAGAACGCGACCGCAAGGTCGAGTGGCAAGTCGAGTTCGACACCGCCGACCCGGAGGCAATCGGCCGACGTATCGCCCATCTCGCCACCTATCCCCTCCACGGCCGTTCCCTGGTCCTGCTGCGGGCCATGCCGTCCGCTCCGTGAAAGGAGCGGCTTCCATCAAACCACCCATCTGCCATGAAAGGAATCCCCATCTCCGACTCGATTCGCACCGGCATCGGCGCGGATGACTTGCGACAGGCGTTCCTCGACAATCTCGTCTGCGCCCTCGGACGTCTGCCCGCCTACTCGACGAGGCATGACCACTACCTCGCCCTTGCCATGACGGTCCGCGACCACGTCATGCGCCGCGGCGTCCGCTGCTTCGAGAAGGGCGACAATCTCTTGGTACGACGCGTGGCGTACTTCTCTGCCGAGTTCTTGCCCGGCCCCCACCTCGGTAATCATCTGCTGAACCTCGGACTGACCGAGTCCATCCGCAAAATGCTCGATGGCCTCGGCATCAATCTCGATGACTTGCTAGCTGAGGAGGAGGAACCCGGGCTCGGAAATGGCGGCCTCGGGCGCTTGGCGTCGTGCTATCTCGACTCGCTCGCCACCGTGGGAGTGCAATCGGTGGGCTACGGCATCCGCTACGAGTTCGGCATCTTCGATCAGACGATCCGCGATGGCTGGCAGATCCAGGGCACCGACAAGTGGCTGCATGGCGGCAATCCATGGGAAGTCCACCGGCCGGGAGCCGTGCAGGACGTGATGTTCGGCGGCCACACCGAGCCATGGCAGGACGAGAGTGACAGCCCCCGGAAGCGCTGGGTGCCGTCCATCGTGATCCGTGGCGAAGCCTACGACACGCCGATCTCCGGCTACGACTCGGACACCTGTGCCTTGATGCGACTGTGGAAAGCCGAAGCCGTTGAGTCCTTCGACTTCTCCGCCTTCAACCACGGCGACTACGACCGGGCCGTCGAACAAAAGGTCGCCTCGGAAAACCTCAGCAAAGTGCTCTACCCGAATGACGAGCTTCACCGCGGCAAGGAGCTGCGGCTAAAGCAGCAGTACTTTTTCACCTGCTGCGCACTTCAGGACATGCTGCGCATCTTGTCGCTGCGCGGAGCCCCGCCGGAGAGCTTCCACAGCAACTGGGCAGTCCAGCTCAATGACACCCACCCGGCCATCGCCGTCGCGGAACTCATGCGCCTGCTGGTCGATCAGCACGGACTCGGGTGGGATGTCGCCTGGAAAGTCACACGCAGCACCTTCTCCTATACCAATCACACCCTGCTTCCCGAAGCCTTGGAGCGCTGGCCGGTCGACATGATCGGCGGCCTGCTACCGCGCCACCTGGAAATCATCTACGAGATCAATGCCCGCTTCCTCGATGAAGTGCGCGCCGCCTTTCCCGGCGACGATGAGCGGCTCGCCCGCCTCTCCCTGATCGATGAAAGCGGACCTCGCTACGTCCGCATGGCAAACCTCGCCTGCGTCGGGAGCCAGACCGTGAACGGCGTCGCGGAACTTCACTCGAAACTCCTGCGGCAAACGGTCCTAGCCGACTTTGCCGCGCTATGGCCCGAAAAGTTCACCAACGTGACCAATGGCGTCACCCCCCGCCGCTTCGTGGCCCTCGCCAACCCCGGCCTCGGCAAGCTGCTCGCCAAGGTGGCCGGCAAAAACTGGCCCGGCGATCTCGAAAAGCTGCACAAGCTCGAACCTCACGCCGAAGACCCCGCCTTTCGTCAGGAATGGCGCGAGGTGAAGCTCTCTAACAAACGCCACTTGGCATCCTTGATCGCCGAACGCACCGGCATCGAGGTCGATCCAACCTCCCTCTTCGACGTCCAAGTGAAGCGCATCCATGAATACAAGCGCCAGCACCTCAACCTGCTCCACGTGCTGACGCTCTACCTGCGCCTCAAGAAAGATCCGAAAGCAGAAGTTCCCGCCCGCACCTTCATCTTCGGAGGCAAGGCCGCACCCGGCTACTTCCTCGCCAAGCGCATCATCCGTCTCGCCACCGCTGCCGGCGAACTCATCAACCACGACCGTGACATCGCCGGCCGCATTAAGGTGGTCTTCTTTCCCGATTTCAATGTCCGCAACGGCCAGTCCATCTATCCCGCGGTCGATCTCTCGGAGCAGATCTCACTCGCGGGCATGGAAGCATCCGGCACCGGCAACATGAAGATGTCTCTCAACGGGGCACTGACGATCGGCACGCTGGATGGAGCTAATGTCGAAATCCGTGAGGCAGTGGGGGAGGAAAACTTCTTCCTCTTCGGGCTCAATGCCGCCGAGGTCCCCGCGCTCAAGCACGGTGGCTACCGGCCCCGTGATCGCTACGAGTCGGATCCTCTCCTGCGGGAAGTCATCGACTTCCTCACCAGCGGAGCACTCGGCGAAGACCGGGATCTCTTCCAACCGCTAGTGGACAACCTCCTCTACCACGATCCCTACCTGCTGCTGGCCGACTACCGCGGCTACTTGAATGCCCAGCAGCGCGTCAGCGAACTGTGGATGGATCCCGAGGCATGGACCCGCGCCTCCATCCTCAATACCGCCCGCATGGGTCGCTTTTCCTCCGACCGCTCGATCCGCGACTACTGCCAGCGGGTCTGGAAGGTGAACGTCAAGAAGCTGAAAAAATGAACGGTGACTTCCTCCGCTCCCGGGTTCCGCTCTTCGAAGGATTTGAAGAAGCGCGTCTGAACGAAATTGCCGTAGGTTCACGGATCGAGTCCTTCGCTCCCGGCGAAGCGGTGACCTACGCAGGCGAAGTCGTGCACTCGCTGGGAGTCGTCCTCGAAGGCGAACTCTCGGCATCGGTCACCGGCGACGATGGATCGCCGCGAGCGCTCGGACATCTTGGTGCCGGTGAAACCTTTGGCGAGATGGCACTGATGAGCGGAGAAGCTGCCCTCGCGGATCTAACAGCCACCACGTCCGTCAAAGTGATGGAAGTGCCGCTCGGCCTGTTTCAATCGCACGTGATGGCAGAGCCACGGGCGGTGCAGCACATTTCGCGGACCATCGGCGAGCGCTTCCGCATGGTGATGTCGGACCCGGCGAAAGCCGCCGCCGTGATGCGCAAGGATGACGTCGACGGACTTCTCGCCCTCAAGGGCGAACGGCCCCAGCGCATCCTCGTGCTGAATTGCGGATCGTCGTCATTAAAATGGAGCCTCTTCGACACCGGCCAGCCGGGCAACGACGTCCAAGGCCACATTGAACGCATCGGCGACAATGGCACCCGGCTGGTCCAGCATGGCCCGCGCTGTGAAGTGACCCGCAACCTGCCAAAGGGCGGCCACGTCGAAGCCTTCTCCGCGATGATGGAAGCCCTCCTGGATCGCGGCACCGGAGTCATCCCTGAGGCGGCAGCGATCGACGTGATCGGTCATCGCGTTGTTCACGGCGGCGAGAAGTTCACCGGCGCGGTCGTCATTGATGAAGGCGTGTTGGCAGCGTTGGATGCCTTGGCTCCGCTCGCACCACTGCACAATCCCCGCAATACCGCGTGCATCCGCGAGTCACTCCGAGCCTTCCCCACCGCCCCTCAGGTCGCCGTCTTCGATACTGCCTTCCACTCCACTCTTCCACCGCACGCCTACCTCTACGGGCTACCATACGACTACTACAAGACCAAGGGCATCCGGCGCTTCGGCTTCCACGGCTCCTCGCACGGCCACGTGGCACTCGCCGCCGCTCAGTATTTGAAGCGGCGGCCACGTGAACTGAAAATCGTCAGCTGCCATCTCGGCAATGGCGCATCGCTCTGTGCCATCGATCACGGTCGTTCGATCGATACCACCATGGGCTTCACGCCCTGCGAAGGCCTGATCATGGGCACCCGCTGCGGTGACCTCGATCCCGGCGTGGCCGCCTATCTGGAACGCACCGATGGCATTACCGCCGGACAACTGGATGAAGTGCTGAACCGCAAGAGCGGCCTACTCGGGATCTCCGGCGTCTCCAGCGACATGCGCGAGATCGAAGCCGCTGCCGAAGCGGGGGACGCCCGCGCGCTGATCGCCTTCAAGACATTCTGCTACCGGGTGCGAAAGTCCATCGGCGCGGCCGTCGCGGCGCTCGGCGGAATCGATGCACTCGTCTTCACCGCAGGCATCGGTCAGGGCAGCGCCGGAGTTCGCGGAGCAGCGGTCCAAGGTTTGCAGTGCATGGGCATCCAGCTCGATGAGGAACTCAACCGCTCCGTCAATGGCAAAGAGTCCTCCCGCATCTCCCCGGACGGATCACAGGTTGCCGTGCTCGTCTTGCCCACCGACGAGGAGCGCATGATCGCGCGTGAAACCCTGCGCGCCATCGAACGCGATCACCTCGTCCGCGTCAGCGAAGCATGCCGCACGCAGCCCGTGCCCATCGAGGTATCCGCTCACCACATCCACCTGACACAAGAGCACGTCGAATCCTTGTTCGGACCCGGCCACCAGCTCACCTGGCACGCTGACCTTTCTCAGCCCGGACAATACGCGTGCAAAGAGCAACTCGCCATCGTCGGTCCGAAGGGCCGGATCGACCGCGTCCGGGTGTTAGGTCCCGTGCGCAAGGCAACGCAGGTCGAGATTGCGATGACCGAACAATTCAAGCTCGGCATCCACCCACCGATCCGCGAGTCCGGCGATATCAAGGGCTCGCCGGGCTGCACCCTCGAAGGGCCCGTCGGCAGCGTAACCCTCGAACGCGGCGTGATTTGCGCCATGCGCCACATCCACATGACCCCGGCCGATGCCCTCCGTTACGGCCTGCGCGACAAGGCAACTGTGCGCATACGGGTCGCAGGTGACCGGGAGGTGATTTTCGGCGACGTGCGGATACGGGTCGACCCGAACTTTGCACTGGCGATGCACATTGACACGGATGAGGCAAATGCCGCGAACCTGGGAAATGGCGCACAAGGCTTCATTGACGGCATCCAGGATGACTGACATGTTCAAGAGTCTAACAAACCCATGAAAGAGCTTGTGTTCGACGACTTCGCCACCGCGGCGGGCTGGCAGGCCTTCGCCTCGGGAGAAGCCGAAATGAAGATCACCGTGGAAGCCGGCGCGCTGCGACTGGACTTCGATTTCCACGGCGGCGGTGGCTTCGTGGTTGCGCGGAAGGAATTCCGCAGGACCATGCCCGTCGACTATGCCTTCGCCTTCCGGGTGCGCGGCTCGGCGCCGAAAAACAAGTTCGAGTTCAAGCTGGCCGACCCGTCGAACCGGAATGTCTGGCGCTGGCAAGAGGACGAGTTCGATTTCCGTGAAGCTCCACGCGAATTGAATCTTCACGGCAGCCGCATCGACTTCGCGTGGGGACCGGCTGGTGGCGGTCGGATTGAAAAACTCGGTGCGATCGAATTCGTCCTGAGCGCCGGTCCGGGCGGCAAGGGCACCGTCTGGATCGACCACTTTCGCTTTCAGGATCGCACCAACCGCCGGAAGCCACGCGTCACCACTTCAAGTTCGGCAGCGGGATCGAACGCCGCCGGCTTGCTATCGGCACGTCCGAAATGTGAATGGCGGAGCGAACCCTCAGACCAGCAACCATGGCTGGCCGTCGATTTCCATGAACCGCGCGAGGTTGGAGGCCTGATCATCGATTGGTTGCCCCGCCCCGCAACTCGTGCCTTCGCCGTGGAGGCCTCGGACGATGGCAAGGAATGGCGAGTCCTTCACCGCGTCACGGACGCCCGCGGCGTTCGCAGCTTCATCCACCTCCCGGTGACCCATTCGCGGTTCCTACGCCTATCCTTTGTGATGCCGCCGCCCGGTTTGAAACGCATCGCGATCCAGTCGTTCACGTTCTCGAAAACGTTGATCGATACTTTCCACTCGATCGCCGCGCTCAGCCAGCGCGGCTACTACCCTCGCTATCTGACCCGCGAGCAAAGCTACTGGACCTGCGCCGGCAGCCCCGAGGGCCTCACCTGCGCGCTGATCAATGAGGAAGGCATGGTCGAGCCGGACAAGGGCAGCTTCTCGCTCGAGCCCTTCCTGCATTTGGAAAATGAACTCATCACTTGGGCAGACGCGCGGCGCTCGGTGGACATGGAGCCGGATGGCTTGCCGATTCCCTCGGCATTCTGGTCGCTGCCGGGCCTGAAGCTCCAGACCACCGCCTTCGCCACCGGCAAAGGCGCGGATTGCGTTCTCTTCGTCCGCTATCGTGTGACGAACTCCTCAGCGAAAAGCCGGCGCGTGAAGCTGTTCGTGGCGATGCGCCCCTTCCAAGTGAACCCGCCATGGCAGGAATGGAATCAACTCGGCGGCGTCAGCAAGATCACCCACGTCAAGCGCACCGGCAATGCCGTCTGGGTGAATGGCGACAAGCCAGTGATCCCGCTCAGCGCGCCGTCATCCTTCGGCTGCGCCTCCTTCGAACAAGGGTCCGTTAGCGAACATCTCGCCGCAGGCACGTTGCCCGAACAACAGGAAGTCCAAGACGACTTCGGTTTTGCATCGGCAGCACTCGGCTTCGAAATGAAGCTCGCGGCAGGCACTTCGCGTGAAGTCTTCGTGGCGGTGCCCTTTGGTCGCGCGACCAGTGCCGACAAAGTCGCACAAATCGCCGGCCTCAACGGTGCCGTCCAGTTCTCCGAGGCGCAGCGCGCCTTGGCTAGCCGTGTCGATCACGTTGAATTCCGCATGCCGGGCGGCAATGCCCGCGACGCCGCCGAAACCTTCAAGACCGCCGCCGGGCAAATCCTCATCAACCGCGACGGCCCTGCGTTCCAGCCCGGCCCGCGTCGCTACACCCGCTCGTGGATTCGCGATGGCGTCATCATGGGTGCAGCGCTACTCCGCACCGGCGAAACCGCCGCCCTAACAGAATTCATCAAGTGGTATGCGCCCTTCCAACGGCCGTCGGGCTTCGTGCCCTGCTGCGTTGACCGCAATGGACCCGACTGGCTCGTAGAGCACGATAGCCATGGCCAGCTCGTCTACGGCGTGCGCGAGTGCTTTCGCTTCACTCACGACCTGGCCTTCTTGCAGGAGATGTGGCCACACGTGAAGAAAGCCGCGCGCTTCATCGAGCGCCTGCGCGCCCGCCGGCTGACACCGGAGTATCAGGCGCCGGAAAAGCGTGACCGCTATGGTCTGCTTCCGGAGTCGGCTAGCCACGAAGGCTATCTCGCCCACCCGGTACATTCCTATTGGGATGACTTCTGGGCGCTGCGCGGACTGCTCGATGCCGCGGCCATCGCAAACCTCCTCGGCAAGCGTAAGGACGCGACCGACTTCACGGTTCTCGCCGGTTCACTGCGCGAAACGCTTCGAGCCTCGATCGTCATGGTTATCGCGGAACGCAAGCTGAACTACATTCCGGGTTCCGTGGAATGGGCGGACTTCGATCCGACTGCGACCTCGAATGCCATCGCCCTGCTGCAAGCCGCCGATTTCCTGCCGCGCGAACAGCTCGATGCCATGTACGATCTCTTTGTCCACGACTTCCGCCGCAAGCATCGCGGCGAAATGGATTGGAACAACTACACCGCCTACGAGATCCGCATCGTCGGCGCGCTCGTCCGCCTTGGAAAGCGCGCGGAAGCGAATGAATTGTTAGACCACTTCCTCGCCGACCGCCGTCCGCTGCGCTGGAACCAATGGCCCGAGATCTCGTGGCGCGATCCCCGCAGCCCCGGTCACCTCGGCGATGTGCCCCACACGTGGATCTCCGCCGAATACATGCTGGCCTTCGCGAGCCTCTTCGCCTGGGAGCGCGAGAGCGATGACTCGCTGGTCATCGCCTCCGGAATCTCTCCCCATTGGCTGGCCAATCCACGCGGGCTCGCGGTGAAAGGCCTGCACACGTGGCATGGCACCCTTGATCTCACATTGAAGCTCGACCACGAACTGGTGATCGAGCTCTCCGGAAATGTCCGTCCCCCACCGGGCGGCTTCGTCCTGCGCCCCCCCTGCCCTGCCCCGATCCGCTCGGTCACTTCGAATGGCCGCAAGCTCACCGGTTTCGCGCCGGACGAGATCACCATCCACGACTTCCCGGCCACCATCGTCATCGGCTTCTCCAAATCACGCACACCTTCACGCAGCCGCGCTCTCAACGGCGTCTGATCCCTCTTCCCGCACTCCTCGCAGTATGAAACCGGACCCCTTGCTTCCCGCGCCGCACGCACGCCTGCTGTCCAACGGCCGCTACTACACCTTCATCACCGCCGCCGGCACCGGACAATCGCGGCGGTATGGCCACGTGGTCAATCGCTGGCACGGCGATCCCGTCGAGGATGCACAGGGGCAATTCATCTATCTGCGGGACCTCGACACCGGCACGCTGTGGTCCGCCGCCATGCAGCCCGTGAAATGCGGCAGCACCAGCTACCAATCCTCCGACCTGCCCGGCTCCTTCAGGATCACCAGCGAGGCAAATGGCATCCGCTCCCAACTCGACATCGCTGTCTCACCGACGGACGACATCGAAGTGCGACGCCTGCAATTGACGAACCTGACCAAGCGGCCGCGACGGATCGAGGTGACGAGCTTCCTCGAAGCCGTGTTGACTTGGCAAGGCGCGGACATCGGCCATCCGGCCTTCTCGAAGCTCTTCGTTCAGACCTCCCGCGAGGGCGGAACGCTCTTCGCCGAACGCCGGCCCCGTGGAGCCGATGAGACCTGGCCCTGCCTCTTCCACTCTCTAACCGGAGCGGTGGCACAATCCTGGGAGACCGACCGGCTGCGCTTCCTCGGTCGCGGGCGAACCGCCGCAGAACCACTGGCCTTGGAGTCCGAGGTGCTATCCGGCTCGGTCGGCAATGTGCTCGATCCCTGCCTGAGCCTGCGAACGGTCGTCGAGCTTGGAGCGGAAGCAGAGGTGGTCCTTGGCTTTGTCACGGGCATCGCCGAGGACAAGGGGAAGGCTGCGGCATGGTCTGCAAAGTATGGCGAGATCAACCCCATCGACCACGTCCTGAATGAAGCGGTCGAAGCCGAGGAGAACCTGCGCCTGGAACACGGGCTCGATGACAATGCCGCCTCCAAGTTCCAGTCGCTCGCCGCGGCGATGCACTATGGACATCGTAGTTTGGTGCCGCCTCCTCGAAACTTGGACGTATCCACGGTGCCACCGATCCCGCGCGACCGACCGACGATGGTCCTCTGCGACGGTTGGTCCGCCGCCTCCACCCAGGAAGCGATCAAGGCCCGGCGCTACTGGGGAACCAAGGGCTTCTATACGAATTTCGCGGTGCTCGATGACTCAGCCAAGACACCTGAGGGCCAAGATGACCGGGTCTTCACGCTTTCGCCGAAGGCACTTGGCGAGGACGGCACCTCGCTGCTCTTCGCCATCGCCACGCTGGTCGTGAAGGGCGCGGTGCCCGATCTCACCAACAACCACGCCCCCGGCGCACCACCGGAAATCGCCGGAGTTGAGTGTAGCGAGAGCGACGTCAGCAAAGAAGAACTACACTTTTTCAATGGCTACGGTGGCTTCAGTGCCGACGGTAGCGAGTATGTCATCCGCCTCCCTCGCGACGGCAAGCGCCCCCCGATGCCATGGATCAATGTGGTGGCCAACGAGCAAGCTGGCTTCATTGTCAGCGAAAATGGCGCAGGCTGCACATGGGCTCGCAATAGCCAGGCAAACCGCCTGACCCCTTGGTCGAATGAGCCCGCGAACGATCCGCATGGCGAGGCATTCTATCTCCGCGATGAAACGACCGGCGTGGTATGGTCGCCGTTACCGGGACCAGTGCCAGCGGCTTGCGATCATGAAGTCCGGCACGGCTTGGGATCGACGCGCTTTCGTTCGGCTTGCCAAGACCTCGAGCAAGACTCGGTGATGTTCGTGCCACGCCATGATCCGGTGAAAATCGTGATCGTGCGTCTGGTGAATCGCTCGAACGAGACCAAGAAGCTTTCGTTCACAGCCTACCAGCGCCTGATCATGGGCAACCTGCCGGAGTCGCCGAGCCTGATCGTCACTCGTCAGGAGGGCGATGGAACCTTGCGCGCTCAGAATCTGGCCGCCGGAGAGTTCCGCGGCGGGATCGCTTTCACGGCCATGAGTCTTCATGGTGCGAAAGCCGGGGCTTCGACGTTCAGCTGCGATCGCTTCACCTTCCTCGGTCGTCACGGCACACCTGCGAATCCGGCGGCCTTGCGGACCGCGGGCGAGCTCGATGGCGCCGTCGGCGCGGGACTCGATCCGTGTTTCGTCCAGCAGTCATCCTTCGAACTCGCACCGGGTGCCACTGCCGAATGCATCGTGCTCTTCGGCGAGGCAATGTCGGAGTCCACCGCCAGCGAGATCATCGAACGCTTCGCCGACCTCGCGGCGGTAAGATCGGCGTTGGAGGAGATTCAGGAATTCTGGAAGTCGCTCGTAGGCACCATGAAAGTCACCACGCCATCACCGGTGATGAACTTGATGGTGAACGCCTGGCTTCCCTATCAGACATTGTGCTGCCGGATGTGGGCTCGCTCCGCCTTCTACCAATCCAGCGGTGCCTTCGGGTATCGCGATCAGCTTCAGGACTCCGGCTCGCTGCTGCCGCTTGATCCGTCGTTCGCGCGACGCCAGATCCTGTTGCACGCCTTACAACAATTCAAGGAAGGCGACGTGCTTCACTGGTGGCACGCGGAGCCGATCGGCCGCGGCCTCCGCACCCGCTTCTCGGATGACCTGCTATGGCTGCCCTTCCTGACCTGCGACTACGTGCGCGCCACCGGCGACAAGGCGATTCTCGATGAACGGCTTCCGTATCTCAAGGCGGCCCTGTTGCCCGAGGGCCACGACGAGAACTACCTCACCCCGGAGCCGGCGGGCGAAGATGGCACGCTCTACGACCACTGCTGCCGCACCATTGAGCGATCATTGGTCACCGGTGCACACGGTTTGCCCCTCATGGGAACCGGCGATTGGAACGACGGCATGAGCCGCGTCGGCCGCGAGGGCAAGGGCGAGAGCGTGTGGGTCGGTTTCTTCCTGTATCGCATTCTCGGAGCCTTCATTCCGGTCTGCGAAGACCGCGGGGATACCGAACGCGCTACTCGCTACGAGGAACATCGTGGCAAGCTGCTCGCCGCGCTGAACGACGGCGGCTGGGACGGCGAGTGGTATCGCCGCGCTTATTACGACAATGGCGCACCGCTCGGATCCAAGAAAAGCGACGAGTGCAAGATCGATACGCTCGCACAATCGTGGGCAATCCTTTCCAAGGCCGCGCCACAGGACCGAGCCGATCTCGCCATGGAAGCGATGGAGCGCGAACTCGTCTCCGAAAAGGAAGGCCTAATCCGCCTGCTCACGCCACCGTTCATCAACACGCCGAATGACCCCGGCTACATCAAGGGCTACGTGGCCGGCGTTCGCGAAAACGGCGGCCAATACACCCACGCCGCCTGCTGGGCAGTCCAGTCGGTCGCCGTCCATGGCGAAAACAACAGGGCCCTGCGCCTATGGGAAATGCTCGCCCCGGTCAGCCACTCACTCACGCAGGAAGCCGCGGACGTCTACAAGGTTGAGCCCTATGCTGTGGCGGCCGACGTTTATGGTGCCCCGCCACACATCGGCCGCGGCGGCTGGACCTGGTACACCGGTTCCTGCGGCTGGATGTATCGGGTGGCCATCGAGTCGATCCTTGGCCTGAGGATCGAGGATGGCGCGACGCTGACGCTCAAGCCATGCATTCCGGATGATTGGCCCGAGTTCCAGATCGAAGGCCGTCTCGCCGATGGCTCGGCACAATACCGGGTCACGGTGGTGAATCCCGAGGGATTCGCGAAACAGATCCGATCCGCAACTCTCGATGGCGTGGCCGTCGAGGTAGTGGATGGCATTGCCAAAATCCCCCTGCCCCGGAACGGAGCCGAGCACGAAGTCCGGATCACGATGGGCTAAGCGGCGGCGTCCCGGCCTTCCGTTCGCGCAAGGCCGGGATCGCGCCTAACAGAACACCCACCACCGCGAGCACGATCACTCCCCAATCGCCGATGATTGCGTAAAGCGTGGTCGGCGGATTCTTCGGGATATCCAGCTCCGTGAGCAGGTGCCCGCGCGTAAAGGTGCTGCCACTCGGATCGCGAAGCTCCTGAAGCTTGCCGCCATCCGGATGCACGGTACTACCCGTGGCGGTGATCGCCGCACTGACACCGGTATTGGCACAGCGGATCATCGGACGGCGAAGCTCGATCGCCCGGAAGCGTGCGTTCGCAAAATGCTGTGCCGCCCCTGCGCTCTCCTTGAACCAGCCGTCATTGGTGACATTGACGATCACCTGCGGACCTCCCCGAACGAACTTCCGCAGCAAACGCGGCACGGTGTCTTCGAAGCAAACCGAAGGAATCACGCCCACCGTTTCCCCACGAATCCCCACCGGTAGAGGATCGAGGCTTTCCCCCATGCTGAAGGCACCGCCATACTTCACTCCCGACTGCTGCTCATAGATCTTCGCCAGGAAGGGCAGCTTGTCGACGAACGGGATGTATTCCCCGAAGATGACCAGGTGATGCTTGCGGAAGGTCTGCAGCTCCTTCTCCGGATTCTGCGCTGGGATCACGGCCAGCGAATTCCAGACTCGGGCGTCGCTCTTCATCACGAATTCGTCGCCTTCGCGATCAGCCTCCATCTCGTTCAAGCCGAGCATCAGCGTGAAATCGTCTCCACCCTCGCGGATACGATCGAGCGTGGTGTAGTTATCCTGCCCCATCGCCCACTCACCATTGTCGGTGCGAAGGAGGCGGCCGGTCAGCGCGGTCTCCGGCCACAGCACCCAGTCAGGTTTCGTGGGAAGTTTCCCTTGGGGATTGATGGGGTGAACCGCTTCACCATCGACAACCCCGAGCGCCTCAAGCGTCTCGTCCTCGTAGCCGAGGTGGATGTCGGTGGCACTCCACAGCTGGTGCGCCGCTTCTTGCGGAATATTGAGCTGCACCAGCAGGGCATTCAGCCGGATCGAGTCGACCTTCAGCGCGGAGATCATCCGCCACATGCCATACCCGTAGGAACCAACCATCACGAGGACCACACTGCCGAGCGCGATGCGCCGCCGCATGCCCATGCCATCTGCCTGAAACCGGGGAACCCGGCGCACGAATACCTGCAACAGCACGCCCTGCACAAACACCGGCAGGATCGACAAACCGATCGCTCCTAACAGATCCGCGCTTTGGGCAAAGATCAGCGTCTGATGAAAACCAGTGCCAAGCGTGTTCCAGCCGAAGCCAGTGAACAGCCAACTGCGCAACCACTCGAGACCCGTCCATACCAACGCACAGGCCAAGGCATGGCGTGGCACGTGAAACAGCCCCCTCTCCTCACCCCGCCAAGGATTCCCCCAAGTCGCGGCAAACAGCGCCCATACCGCCGGAAACAGCGCGAGATAAACCGACAGCGCCACCCAACCGACATCACTGACGGAGCGCAACCACGCCAGATTCGGCAGGAAAAACGCCAGCCCTGTTAGAAGGCCGAGCCCGAAGGCGTTGCGCTTCCGTCTCCGCTCACCCAGCGACCACAGTGCGAACAATATCGGCAGCAGGACGATCCAGATGATCTGGCTGAGCCCATACGGCGGGAACAGCGCAGCAATGCCAAAGCCGCTGGCCACGGCGGCCAGCGGGCGGAGAAACAGAAGCTTCTTCATGCAGCGTCAGATCAGGCCATGCGGCTCTTCGCATCCGCTTCGATGGCCGACCACAGGGTATCGAGAGACGCACCTACCTTGGCCTTGGAAGCTGCGAGATCATCGGACGGACCCGCCTTGCCGAAGAGGTAGAACTTGATCTTCGGCTCGGTCCCGGACGGGCGCACCGCGAAGGATCGGCCATCGGCGAGATCGACAAAGAGCATCTTCTCCTTCGGCAGCGCATCGCCCTCGGCGTCGAAGAGATCCTGCATCGCGAAGTCCCGGATCTTCGCCACCGCCGAACCATCCACCTCGGTCGGCGGATTCTTCGAATACGAGGTGGCAAGCGCCGCGATCTTGGCAGCCCCATCGGCACCCTCCATCACCAGCGATTTGCCTCGCTCCTCGTGGTAGCCGAACTCACGGAAAATATCGTCCAGCACGTCGGCCAGCGTCTTTCCCACCGACTTTGCATAGGCCGCCACTTCGGCGAACATCACCGCGGCCCCATTGCCATCCTTGTCGCGCACGAAGTCACAGCCGAGGTAGCCGTAGCTTTCCTCACCGCCGAAGAGGAAGAAGCGCGAGTATTCGAGGCGAAGATTCCGAGTGGTCGTTTCATCCAGCGAGCGATAGTCGCCTTTCTTATCGACAGGAATCGCGTCCTCATACTTCCGCAGCTTCTCCGCGATGTATTTGAAACCGGTCAGCGTATCGACCACGCCGATGCCATAGTGGTGCGCGATCTCGCTCTGCAACTCGGTGGTGACAAAAGTCTTCACGAAAATCGCTCGTGCACGCGTCGTGTCGTTCAACCAACCGATCTCAAACGCCGTCTTCGCGCGATACCATGCCATCAGCGAGCCAATCTGGTTGCCAGTAAGCAGGCGCATCTTGCCTGCGGAATCGCGCACCACCACGCCCATCCGATCATTGTCCGGATCAGTACCGATCACGATCTCAGCACCTTCCTTTTCTGCGAGATCGACACCCATTTTGAGCGCCGGCGCGTTCTCGGGATTCGGCGACTCCACGGTCGGGAATCGGCCATCCTGCACATCCTGCTCTGGCACGGTGATCACCTCGAAGCCGAGCTCGCGGAGCATCGGCACGATGATCACGCCGCCGACGCCGTGGAGGTTCGTGTAAACCACACGGGTCTTGGCACCCTCCAACAGCTTCGGCTGCATCAGCAGAGACTTCAGGCGATCCATGTAGCGACGGTCCATCTCCGCACCCAGCGTGGTGACCGTGCCATGTTCGGCGGCGGGCAATGGCTCATAGATCTCACTCTCGAGCGCATTCACCTCGGCGATGATCGCGGAAGCATGCGGCTCCACAATCTGCGCGCCGTCGTTGAAGTACGCCTTGAAGCCATTGTCGTGCGACGGGTTGTGGCTCGCGGTAAGCACCACGCCCGCATCCGCGCGCAGTTCGCGGATCGTGAAGGAAAGCTGCGGCGTCGCCCGACCGGACTCGTAGAGGAAAGCATCGCAGCCCAGCTCCGTGCTCACCTTGGCGCAGAACTCGGCGAAATCGCGCGAGAAGTGGCGGGTGTCGTGCGCGAAGACCAGCTTGGGCTTCCGCGACGGACCCACGTGGCGCTTGGCGTAGGCAATCAGGCCACGAACCGCGCGCGAAACGTTGAAGAAATTCATCGTCGCGGTGCCGAAGCACGGGTGCTCCGGGCGATCGTTCGGGCCGCCCTTCCCCTGCTCCGCGGTGGTGACCACCTTGCCGATGGTGCGGCCTCGCAGGCCGCCGGTGCCGAAGGCGAGGGTCTTGAAGAAGCGGTCATTCAGCTCTTCCCACTGCCCGGCATTGGCCAGCTCGGTGATGGCGGCTTCCGCCAACGGAGAGGCCGAGCCGCGCAGCAGCAGGTCGATATTCTTGCGCGAGCTTTCGAGGAGCTGGCCGGAGGCGAGGGCTTGGTCGAGAAGGGAGGCGAGGACGCTCATTTCGCGCTGGATGCTAGCGCCCCCTTGCTCCATGGCAATGCCTCCCATGCGACATCTGCTCGAAGCCGCGCTCGCCCGCCGTGCCCCGCTGCGCCGGTCAGGAACCGATGCGTGGCGCCTGATCGATGGCGAGGGCGACGACCTGCCGGGCTTGGAACTGGAGGATTACGCCGGAAAATGGCTCCTCTCCACCCGCGACCGCCAGCCCCCCGCCGCCCTCGTGGAGTGGCTGAAATCCAAGGGCCACCCGACCTACTGGAAGCGGCTGGACCAGCAGCAAAAGGAGTCGCCCGCCCACCTCTGCGGACCAGCTCGGGAGGAGCCATTTTCGATCCACGAAAGCGGGCTGGCCTTCGAAATCTCGTTCCAGTCCGGCTACTCACAGGGAATCTTCCTCGACCAGCGCGACAATCGCGCCGAATTGAGGTCCCGCCTCTCCTCCGGCCAGACCCTCCTCAATACCTTCGCCTACACCGGCGCCTTCTCGGTCTTCGCCGCCGCAGCCGGGGCTACCGCCACCACCCTCGATCTCGCCCAGCCCTATCTCGACTGGGCAAAGCGGAACTTCGAACTCAACGGCTTCGATCCCGCCGCGCACTTCTTCTGCAAGGGCGATACCTTCCACTGGCTCGCCCGCTTCGCAAAACAGGGCCGCACCTTCGATGGCATCGTTCTCGATCCACCGACCTTCTCCCGTGACAAGGACGGCAACGTCTTCCGCGTGGAAAAGGACTACGGCCGCCTCGCCGAACTCGCCTTCGCCTGCCTCGCGCCGGGCGGCTTCCTGCTCGCCTCCACCAACTGCCGGACGCTCTCCTCGCGGGCCTTCGAAGCCCAACTCCGCGGAGCCTCACGCCGACCGGTGAAGATCCGCCACAATGAGATGCCCGCCGACTTCACGGCCGCCCCCTATCTAAAGAGCACTTGGGTCGAAACGTGAACACCCGTCCCGGCCAATAGACCGAGACGGGTGTTCTTGCCTCCCTGAAAAATCCGTTCGCTTATTGGCCTTCTTCCAGCGGCTGGAAGCGCGGAGCCATCCGCAGGCGCAGGCCTTGGCCCTTGAAATCCATGTCGATATTCAGGTTATCGATGCGTTCGCGGACGTCCTTCGGCACCGCTTCGCGGTCCTGCGGAGTGTCATAGGGACCCTGCCACTCGACCTTGCCGTTCTTGCCCAGCACGCGGACCTGTTTGCCGCCGTTCTCGGACATGACTTCCACGCCACTGCCGTCGGCGTTGAGCATGCGGATGGTGCCGGAGCTCTTCAGGTTGATGCCGCCTTGGCCTTGCGGAGCCGCCTGCTGTTCCATGCCCTGCATCATCTGTTCCATGCGCTTGCGCATCGCGTCGCCGAACATCCGTCCTGGCAAGGCATCGGCTTCCTTGTCCAAATCTTCAAAGGCTCTCAGGTTCTGCTGGATCGCATCCTGGATACGCTGAGCTTGGTCCTGGGGCATGCCATCGAGCATCAGTCGCTCAAGCGGCTTCAGCTCATTGCCGGCGATAGCCCTCGCTTGGGCAGGCGCTACGGCCAGGGCGATCTTGGCCGTCTTGGCCTCGCCCTGATGGATGAAATCAACGTCGACCTCGTCACCCGGCTTCATCGAGGAAACAGTCTGCGCCAATGCCTCTTGGGAACCGACCGCGTTGCCATTCACCTTCGTGATCACGTCGTTCTGGACGAGACCTGCCTTGGCGGCCGGACCAGCGGGATCCAGGGCCCGCACGACCACGCCGTGACCGGGCTGAAGTTTAAGATGTTCGCTGAGCAATTCCGGCACTTGGGATCCTCCGACACCGAGATAAGCACGGTTGGCGGCAGGAGCCGGCGCAGGTGCGACTTCCACTTCCGGTTCATCCTGCGGAATCACCCGCTGTCGGGCTTGTTCCACTTCCTGCGGGGCTGCCGCTTCCTCAGGCGAAGCCTGTGGCGGGATTGGTGCTGGGGTGCTCGGCGGCTCGATGGCCAATGCGGAAGACGCCACTCCCAGCAGCGTTGCGAATCCGTATGCGAGGTGAGATTTCATGTTGTATCGTCTTAACATACTAGAAGCGTAGTAGTTCGCTTCTTTTGTCTCGCCAAATCAGTCGATTTTCTCTGGAACCAGCAGCCATTCAACGCGCGGGCGTTCCATCTCGACGGTCTTTCCGTCGTCGCCGACATACTTGACCTTGTCCATGTAGATAAGCCTGACGCGGCGCATCGGCTTCCCGTCGCGGGTCCAGGAGAGACCCTCGTCCTGGGCTTCCTTCACTTGGCTGCCCACCGAGGCATCGACCAAACGAGGATCGTGCACCGACGTCACCGGAGTGCCACCATCACTCTTGCCGGTGCCAGCAACAGGCCCCGCGGTTCCAGTCCGCGGACCGTCCATCATTAGCGCGCTGAAGGCACCCAGCACGGCCACGGCCGCAGCGGCTGCCAGCCATGGGCGGCGAGCCGGAACCTTCTCGACCTGCTTCGTCTTCCCCGGGAAAAGCACGACCTTCTCATCCACCGGGAACGGCACGCGGGCGACGGTTTCCAAAAGGCGTTCCTGAACTCCATCCATCAGCGCGCTCGGGGTCAGCTTGCCCAGCTCGCGCTCGATGCTCAGGTCCGCGACAGGCATGCGGCGCTCCATGGCCGCCAGCAGGCGGTCCATGCACGCGGCATCCGGCATGACCGGGCGCATCCCCTTCAGCGTGGCTTCGAGTTCATGGAAGTCTTCGTCCATCGTCGGTGTTAGTCTGTCGTTCGTTTAGATCGAGAGGTCGCCCTTGCGGCGGGCGGAGGAGAGCTTTTTCTTCAGGGCTTCAAGTCCATAGCGATACCGGGAGGCCGCAGTGTTTTGGGAAATTTCAAGCGCCTCACCAATTTCTGCAAAAGTCCGGTCGCCCCAGATCTTCATGATCACCACTTCGGCGAACTTGGGCGGCAGTTCTTTCAATCCCGCCTCTAGCAGTTGCCGGGTTTCATCATCCGAGGATTCGCTCTCGAACCACGGGTGAAAGGCTTCCTTCTGGTCGGCTTCGCTTTCACCACCCACCACATCCTCGCGGCGCTTGCGACGGTCGTCGCGGCGGCCGAGATCGATCGCCAGCCGGCGGATGGCGGTGAAGAGATAGGGCATCCACGCTTCCTGGCCGCCGACGAATTCATCGGCTTCCAGCTTTTCGCAGAGCTTCACCAGCGCGTCCTGCACGATGTCCTCGGCATCCTCGGAAGATCGCGTCTGCTGGCGCGCGAAGAGGATCAGGCGGGGTCCATGCTCCGCCAACCACTCGCGCCAGGCGGCGGTGGACGGGGAAAGCTTCTCGGCAGGTGCGCTGCTCACGTCGTTTTGAGGATCCATGACAGTAGCGCCGTCAACCTAACCTTTTGTCTGGAAATGGCGAGCGGAGCGCTGCGCCAAAGCTCGCCCGGTCGGCGAAGCCGCGATCTTCGCAATGGCCTGCGGAGTTCCTTCGGCGACCAATTGCCCGCCTTCCCTTCCGCCGCCCGGCCCTAGGTCGATTACCCAGTCCGCCGCGGCAATCACATCCAGGTGATGCTCCACCACCAGCACGCTGTGCCCCGCCTCCCGGAGCCCGCGGAACGCCGTCAGCAAGCGATCCACATCGCCGAAATGCAGGCCCGTCGTCGGTTCGTCGAAGAAATAGAGCGTGTGCGGCGCGGCCGGTTTGGAAAGCTCCACCGCCAGCTTCAGGCGCTGCGCCTCGCCGCCCGAGAGCGTGTTCGCGGCCTGCCCGAGCCGCAGGTAGCCCAATCCGAGCTCCCCCAGCACCTCCAGCGTCCGCCGCAGCTTCGGCACCGCGGCGAAGGCCGCCAGCGCCTCACCCGCCGTCAAGTCCAGCGCATCGGCGATGCTCATCCCCTTGAATCGCATCTCCAGCGTCTCCCGGTTGAAGCGCTTCCCACCGCAGGACCGGCAGATGATCCACGCGTCCGGCAGGAAATTCATCTCGATCTTCAGCCGCCCCGCCCCCTCGCAATTTTCACAGCGCCCGCCGTGGGTATTGAAGCTGAAGCGCCCCGCCCCATACCCCCGCTGCCGCGACAACGGCAGCTTCGAATAAAGCTCACGGATGGCATCGAACATCCCGGTAAAGGTCGCCGGATTCGAGCGCGGACTCCTCCCGATCGCCGACTGATCCACCGCCACCACCTTGCCGAGGAATTCCATCCCCTCGATCGCCCGGTGCCGCCCCGGCGGGTCCCCGCTGTTGTGAAAATGCCGCTTCAGCGCGCGCAGCAGAACATCGTCCGCCAGCGTCGATTTTCCACTCCCGCTCGGCCCGCTCAGACAAACGATTCCCCCGAGCGGAACGCGCACGTCCAGATCCCGGAGATTGTGCTCGCTCGCCCCGCGGATCATCAGCGCGTCACCCAATAGCGGAAACCCCGCCCCCTTCGCCGGCTCCGGCAAAGGCGACTCCAGCCAGCGCTTCGTTGGTGAAGTCTCGGGAAAACTCTCCGGCCGCCCGCTCGCCAGCAACGCCCCCCCTTCCTTCCCCGCCCCTGGACCCAGCTCAATCATCCAATCAGCAGCCCGGATCATCTCCTCATCGTGCTCCACCACCACCACCGTATTCCCACGATCACGCAAACGCTTCAGCGCCGCGATCAGCTTTCCCGTGTCCTCCGCATGCAGGCCGATGCTCGGCTCATCCAACACGTAAAGCACCCCGGTCAGTCCACTCCCCAACTGCGTCGCCAGCCGAATCCGCTGCGCCTCCCCTCCGGAAAGCGTGGCGCTCGACCGGTCCAAGCCGAGGTAGCCAAGCCCCACCTCCTTGAGGAACCCCAAACGCTCCGCCACCCCACCAGCCAGCTGCCCGCAAATCTCCGCGCGATCTTCCGGCAGCCGCAAGCCACCCAGCCAACCATCCGCCTCCTCCACCGGCAGCTCACAGAAATCCTGAATCCCCAACCAGCGACCGCCATCCCCTTCAATTTGCACCGCCAAAATCTCCGGCCGCAATCGCCGCCCGAGGCAAGCCCGGCACGGACGCTCCGCCATCACCCGCGCCAATCGCCGTCGCACCGCCTCGCTGTGGGCGTCGCGCAGCTTCCGCTCCGCCTCGACACACAGGCCCTCGAACTTCTTCACCTGCTTCTTCTTCTCCGCGCCGATGCGCCACCCGGTGTCGAACTCACCCCCGTGGAAAAGCAGCGCCTTCCCCTCCTCAGGCAATTCCGCCAACCGGGCTGACTCGGGCAGGCCAAACATCCGCAAGATCGCCACCGCTTCCTTGGCGAATGCCTTCTCCCGCTGTGCCTTGGGCTTCCACCACCCCTTCATCCCGCCATTCGCGAGCGGCTGGCTCTCGTCACCAACCAACAGCGCCGGATCGCAAAACGTCTCCGTCCCCAGTCCCTCACAAGCGGGACAAGCACCCAGATGCGAATTGAACGAAAAATGCCGCGGCGTCAGCTCGCCGATCATGAAGCCCGTCGAGGCATTCCGATAGCTCGTCTGGAACGAAATCTCCTTCCAAGAGTCATCTTCCGAGACCAGCGCCCGCGCCTCCGTTCCACAGATCCGCAAAGCCGTCTCCACCGAGTCCGCCAAGCGCGCCTCGCCGCCCGCCCTCACCACCAAACGATCCACCACCACTTCCACATTCTTCGCCACCTCCGGCCAAGACTTGGCCGCTTCCTCAAGTTCCAAAATCTCCCCATCGACCCGCACCCGGACAAACCCCTGCCTGCGCAGATCCCCGATCAATCGCTCCGGCTCACGCGCCTCCTCCTCCGGCACCGGCGCCAGCAGCACCACCTTCGTCCCCTCCGCCATCGCCGAAATCGCCGCTACGATATCCGCCGCCCCCATCCTCTCCAACTTCTCCCCCGTCGCCGGATCATGCGGCACCCCCGCCGCCGCCCACAGCACCCGCAGGTGCTCGTGGATCTCCGTCACCGTCGCCACCGTCGAACGCGGATTCAGTCCCCCACTCCGCTGCTCGATCGCAATCGCCGGGCTCAGCCCCTCGATCGCATCCACATCCGGCTTCTCCAGCTGATCCAAGAACTGCCGCGCATACGCCGACAGCGACTCCACGAACCGCCGCTGTCCCTCGGCGAACAAGGTATGGAACGCCAGCGATGACTTCCCTGACCCACTCGGCCCGGTAATCACCACCAGCTTCCCCCGCGGAATCTCCACATCGATCCCTCGCAAATTGTGCTGCCGGGCTCCCCGGATCCGGATGCTGTCCACGAGGGGATGGAAAAGATCCCTTTGCCAATGTGCAACACTGGGAGCGCGGAATTCATTCCGCCCCAGATACCCGGCAACCAAACCATCCCAGCGGAATGAATTCCGCTCTCCCTGCTAACCTTAAAACGGGAACTTCCCCTTGAAGTTCTTCATGAGGTCCTCGAAACCACCCCCAGCCGGGTTACCAAATCCCGGCGGCAAGCCAGGCATCCCGCCCTTGCCTCCAAGTCCCCCGCCCATCTGGCGCATCATCTTGTTCATCTTGTTCGGAGAGCGCATCATCTTGCGCATCTCGCCGAACTGCTTGAGAAGTTGGTTCACCTCCACCAGCTTGGTGCCGGAACCCTTGGCGATGCGGTCGCGACGCGACGCCTTGATGATCTCAGGACGGCGACGCTCGTCGGGCGTCATCGAAAGCACGATTGCCTCCGTGCGCTTCAGCCGCTTGGGATCGAAGGCCGCATCCGGGATCTGCTTCTTGATCTTGTTGAACCCGGGCATCAGGCCGAGCAATCCCTTCATGTCACCCAGCTTCTGAAGCATCTTCATCTGGTCCAGGAAGTCGTTGAAGTCGAACTTGCCCTCGGCAAGCCGCTCGATCGACTTCATCGCATCCTTCTCATCGATCTTCGACGCGACCTGCTCCACCATCCCGACGATGTCGCCCATGCCGAGAATCCGGTCGGCCATGCGGTTCGGGTGGAACTCGAACAGCTGATCCAGCTTCTCGCCTTCACCCGCATACTTGATCGGCTTGCCGGTGATCGAGCGCATCGAAAGCGCAGCACCACCACGCGCATCGCCATCGAGCTTGGTCAAAATAATGCCGGTGATTCCCACCGCATCATCGAAGTGCTTTGCCACCGACACCGCCTGCTGGCCCGTCGCAGCATCCGCCACCAGCAGCGTCTCCTGCGGCTGGAGGAAAACGTGGAGTCGCTTGAGTTCCTCGATCAGTCGCTCGTCGATTTCCTGGCGGCCCGCGGTGTCGAAAATGATCACATCGTGCCGCTGCGTCTCCGCCCAAGCGAGCGCCTCCCGGGCAACCTTGACGACATCGCTCTCGCTGGCATCCGGCGTGTAAACCGGCACGTCCACTTGCTTGGCGAGCGTCGCCAGCTGATCGATGGCCGCCGGACGATAGAGGTCGATCGCCACCAGCAACGGCTTGCGACCTTCCCTCTTCAGGCGCAGCGCAAGCTTGCCGGCAGTGGTGGTCTTGCCCGCGCCGTTGAGACCGCAGAGCATCAATCGGCCGGGAGCTTCAAGATTGAGGCCGACTTGATCGCCGCCCAGCAACTCGGCCAGTTCATCGTGGAAAATTTTAACGATCTGCTCGCCCGGCTTGATCGACTTGAGCACGTCCGCCCCCATCGCCTTCTCCTTCACATGGGCGATGAATTCCTTCGCAATGCCGAACTCCACATCTGCCTCCAGCAGGGCGAGACGGACGTCACGGAGCGCGTCGGTAATATTCGACTCCGAGATTTTCCCGACCCCGCGGAGGTTACGGAAGGTCTTGTCGAGAGAGTCGGCGAGATTGGAAAACATGGCAACGGGAGCTTGGAGTCTGGCTAGAGGATTTCCAGCACTTCTATTTTGAGATCGGAATCACCTAGCAACTGGATCCGGTCGGCGGCCTGACGAAGCTTTGCTTCAAGCTGCGCCGTGGAGGTGTTCCCGCAACGCAGCCACACGATCTTGGGCGGAGCACCGCGAAGTTTGTTCCAATCGGCGTAGTCAGAATCGTAGGTGACGATGATGAATCCATGGGATTTTGCATAATCCCAAATCGAAAGATCCTCCGCCTCCGCCATTCCAAGCAAGCGGACATGCTGCGAGCCGGGAAACAAGTCCGCCAACGCGGAAACCAGTCGGTGACTGAGGTTCTGATCGAAGAGCAACCTCATGACGAGGCCGCCACAAGGTGATGGTCACGATCCGCAGCGAAGGCGAGACTGGCCTGGATATCTTCAGTGGTTAGATCGGGAAAATCCTCTAGGATATCAGCGTTGGACATGCCCGAGGCCAGCCATCCGAGAATATCATAGACCGTAATGCGCAGGCCCCGGATGCAGGGCTTGCCGCCGCGTTTGCCGGCCTCGATCGTGATTCTTTGGCGGAAATCGCTCATCGTTTCAGGCTGGATAATAGCGTTAAATGCCACGAAGTCGAGACTGTGGATCACTCCGGCGTCGCCGGCAAATACGCAGCCTCCGCATCCACCCGGAAGGACCAGCGCAGCGGAACTTCGGGGGGCTTCCCCTTGCTGTCCAGCCACGAGACGGCCACCTGGCACACCGGCGAACGCAGGCGGCGGTTGACCTGCCACGAGTAGGACTTCGATTGCTCGTCGAAAACGGCAGGCACTTCGCCGAAACCACCGACTTTCATCGAGAGGGTCTTCGGATCCAGGTCCGGCACATTGGAAAGATCCGCGGAAAGCAGCGGCAGCCGCGAATCCACCAGCGCCCCCGCCTCCGGCTTCACGGGGAATGGCGTGCTCTGCGGTGCGAGTTCCTGGTTGCGTCCCGCAGTCGCGCCGGCGACCTCGTTGAACGCGGTGGCCAGTTCGAAGACCCGGTCGTGGGTACCTAGGACGATGTAGCGCGGCAACAGGCGATCGTCATTCGAGCGCCGGATCTTCCCCGGCAGCACAGTGAAAAGGCTCTCGTAGCCGAACTCCTTCGACAGCGGATCCATCTCCGCGGTGTGGATGCCACCGGGATAGGCGAAGGTCGTGACCCGGCCACCGAATTTCTCCTCCAGGAAGGTCTTCGAATCGCCGAATTCAGTGCGGAGGAACTTCACATACGCCTCCGCCCCCTTGCGGCGGTGCGGCCCGGGATACGAGTGGCTGACCGAGTGGCTGCCGATGGTCGCCCCGTGCTTCTGCATCTCCTTGATCATGTCCGAAGTCAGCGCCTTGCCGCCGCCGTCGACGTAGTTCTTGTAGAGGAACACCGTGAAGGGAAACCCGAACTCCTTGAGGATCGGATAAGCGTCCGTGTAGGAAGCCTTCCAGCCGTCATCAATCGTGATGACGATGCTCTTGTCCGCGATCTCCTTCTCCCCGCGCTTCCACGCTTGGAAATCGGCCATGGGGATCACGGGCAGGCCGGCGTTCTTGATCGCCTCCATTTGCTTCCGGAACTTCGAGGTCCGGATGATCATCTCCGTTTCCGGGGCAGTCTCGGAAAAGTCGTGATAGCCCAGCACGGACACGCGAACCCCGTCATCCGGCACGGTCGGTGGCGCTGGAACAGGTGCCGGGGTCGGAGCCGGCTCTGGGGCTGAAGGCGTGGCTGGGGCAGCCGGAGGAGTTGCCGGGGCGGTCGGAGCCACCTGCTGCGCGGAAAGCGACAGCGGCAAAAACAGGGCGAACAGGAGGGGCGCGAACTTGATCGTCATCGGACGGCCCCACTGTAGCCGAGGTCCGCCGGGTGCGAAGCCCGAATTGCCCGCAATTGTGGCCCCCCTCAACGGGAAGCCTGCTCGCTCGAAGTCCGGACCGGCACTGGCACCGGAGCCTTCTGCGAATGCTCCTTGTTCATGAATGTCAGCGTGATACCGACATAGAAGAGAACCAGAGTCAGGGTGAAAAAAATGGGGGCAGTCATGACCGGGGGGACGGTTGGGGTTGGGTTTTGAGAACAAACGCCTGAAACTCAGGCCACTTGCGCGGTCATCGTGGGGGCCACTGGGGCAGCGGCCATGCGCATCTTGCGCTTGCCGGTTTCCTGCGGGAGCCAGCCAAGGCTGGCAACGGCGAGGGCAAGCGCGAAAGCGAAGCGAGCGGCGTTCTTCATGCCCACAGCATCCCACCTGGTAGCCCCACAAGCCATTACGTCATGACGTGTGCCCAAATCGGGGGTTGAGTCCGCCGCGCCCCTACCCCAAAACCCCCGCGCCAAATGAAGATTGTCGTCGTGGGAAAAGGTGGGCGCGAGCACGCGCTGGTGCGGGCCCTGGTGGAATCGCCGGGACGGCCCGAGGTGTTCTGTTTCCCCGGCAGCGACGCGATTTTCCAGCTCGCCCAGCCGGTCCCGGCCGATGGCCTCGAGTCACTCGTCAACTGGATGGCCGCCAACGACATCGGCCTCTGCGTCGCCGGCGAGGAAAGCTACCTCGTGAAAGGCGAAGGCCTCGCCAATCTCTGCGAAAAGGCCGGCATCCCCTGCTGGGGGCCACATCTCCAATCCGCCCAACTCGAAGCCAGCAAGGAATTCGCCAAGCAGTTCCTGGAGCGCCACAATATCCCCACCGCCAAGGCCATCGCCTGCGCCACGCTGGAGGAGACCGTCGCCGCCATCGGCGGAAAATTCCCCACCGTCCTCAAGTTCGACGGCCTCGCCGCCGGCAAGGGCGTCGCGGTCTGCATGGTCGAGCCCGAAGCCACCGCCTTCCTCGACGAGGTCTTCGTTCAAAACCGCTTCGGCCCCGGTCGCGTGCTGGTGGAGGATTTCCTCACCGGCCCCGAGGTCTCGATCTTCGCGGCCATCGTCGATGACCACTACCTGATCTTCACCCCCGCCCGCGACTACAAGCGCCTCGGCGAAGCCGACGCCGGCCCGAACACCGGCGGCATGGGCGCCGTCGCCAGCCGCCGCCTGATCCCGGCGGAACTCCTTTCGGAAATCGAGCGCGGCATCGTCGCAACCACTGTCGCCGGCCTCCGCAAGGACAACCTTCCCTACCGCGGCTTCCTCTACTTCGGCCTGATGCTCACCCCCGATGGCCCGAAGGTCATCGAATACAACTGCCGCTTCGGCGACCCCGAGTGCCAGGCGGTCATGCCGTTGGTGAAGGGCGACCTCGCCAACTTCTGCCTCGCCGGAGCCAAGGGCGAATTGGAGCCCGGCCTGATCTCCTTCGACGAAGGCTGGAGCGTCTGCGTCGTCCTCGCCTCCGCCGGCTATCCCGAAACCTCTCGCAACGGCGACGTCATCTCCGGCCTAGACGCCGTCGAGACCGCCCGCATCTACCACGCCGGCACCAAACGCAACGGCCGCGGCGAATGGGAAACCAACGGCGGCCGCATCCTCGCCCTCGTCGCCCGCGGCGAAACCCGCGCCGAAGCCGTCACCAACGCCCACGCCGCCACCGATCTCGTCTCCTTCGCCGGCATGCAACGCCGCCGCGACATCGGCATCCGCAACTTCGAAGATTGATGGAGCGCTTCCGGGTCAGCATCGGAGATCACGTGCTTCACACCATCGGTGTGAGCGAGCCCGGTGTATTGTCCGTGACCTTGTCAGCCGTCATCAGGGAGACTTCAGAGCCGGAACAGCAGCACGAATGCTCGCTTCGGCTCGGAGGCTTGGAGTCTTCAACGAACACTTTTGTCGACTGGCCGGATTACGAGTTGGAACCGGGCGACATGATCGTGATTGAAGTTCTCCCCGAAGGCCCCTTTGACGAACCTGTATCCAAGCGACAGGACATCCAAGAGGTAGTCCGTCGCTCGAAGGCCGACTACGTTCGCCAGTTGGCAGGAGAACTCGGCTGGACCATCACCGAAAACGACACTTCTTCAGATTCATGAATCGCACCCTCGGCCCAGACGACATCGAGCAAGGCATTGCCGCCCTTGCCAACGCCATCCGCGAGCGCACCGCGGGCAAGCCGATCGCGCTCGTGGGTATCCGCAGCCGCGGCGACGAGGTGGCCGAGCGCGTCTGCAATCGCCTCGCCGAAGAAGACCGCGAACTGGAACTTGGCACCCTCGATATCTCGCTCTACCGCGACGACTACGAGCACCTCCACGAGAACCCCAAGCTCCAGGAAAGCGACATCCCCTTCACCGTCGATGGCGCGCACATCATCCTCGTCGACGACGTCCTCTTCACCGGCCGCACCATCCGCGCCGCGCTCGACGCCCTCTCCGACTACGGCCGTCCGGCCAAGGTCGAGCTCGCCGTCCTGATCGACCGCGGCCACCGCGAAATGCCGGTCCAGCCGGACTACACCGGCATTTTGTTAGAGACCGCGCGGCACGACCACGTGCATGTTTCCTTGGAAGCCACCGACGGCGAAGACAAGATCGAGATCGTCACCAAGCAAAACGACTAACCCCCTGAGCCATGCTTCCCGAACGCCGGAAATCCGCCGATGAAATCGCGAAGCTCCGCGAGTCGCTTGGTATCTCCGGCGAAGCGCAGGCAGAGGGCGAGGAAACGGCTGCCGCAAGCGAGCCAACGGTTCCCCCAAGCGAAAATGAGGAAGCCGTCAAGTCCGTCACACCAGCCCGCCAGGTCCGCTCGCTGAGGAAGTCCGAGCAGAAACCGGCTGAGTTTTCCGCGGTCCAAACCAAGAACGGCATCCCCGTCCGCCGCCACGACGACCGCGAACTGATGGAGATCCGCCGCGTCCAGGCCACCCCGCCGGACAAGAGCATCGCCTACATCCAGCAGCTCGGCGCACCATGGCCACTGGTAGTGCTCGGCTACCTTTTCCCATTCATCGGTGCCGCCTGCGGACTCTTCGCCGCATTCTCCCCGAAAGTCCCCGAGCCCGATCTTCAATACCAGTGGCTGATGGATCTCTCGCGCGCGCCGTGGCTGGACAAGGCAGGCTTTGGACTACTCGTCGCATGCTGCGCCATCGGCCTCATCTTCGCCGCATGGTTCGCCTTGAAGAAGCCTCGCTCGCGCCACCACGCCGGCTTCATCGTCATCTTCGCCGTTATCATCGTCGTCTTCGGACTCATTCACCAATTCAATCCCAATGGCCCGTAAGGACCTCCTCGACATCTCATCGCTCAGCCGGGAAGAAATCGATCTCCTCCTAGGCCAAGCCGTCCCGTTCAAGGAACTCTTCACCCGCTCCGTGAAGAAGGTCCCCGCCCTCAAGGGCAAGTCGGTTCTGATGCTCTTCTACGAGCCGAGCACCCGCACCCACTCCTCCTTCGAAGTCGCCGCCAAGCGACTCTCGGCCGACGTCACCAACTTCGACGTCCCCCACTCCTCCGTCGTCAAAGGCGAGTCCGTCCGCGAGACCATCGAAACCCTCCAGGCCATGCGCACCGACTACATCGTCGTCCGCCACGGCCGCAGCAGCCTCCCCGCCATGATCGCCGGCATGACCAAGGCCAGCGTGATCAATGCCGGCGACGGTGCCCACGCGCATCCCACGCAGGCCCTGTTAGATGCGTTCACGCTTCAGGAAGTCTACCCCGAGGGACTCGCAGGCAAGAAGGTCCTCATCATCGGCGACATCCTCCACAGCCGCGTCGCCCGCTCCACCAGCACCATCCTCAAGCGCCTCGATGCCAAGGTCGCCTACCTCGGCCCCGGCTCGCTGGTGCCGAAGTCCGGCCCGGAGAATATCGAGCGCTTCACCGACTACGAGGAAGCCATGAAGTGGAAGCCAGACGTGGTCTACCTCCTCCGCGTCCAAATGGAGCGCCAGGACGTCCAATTCTTCCCCAGCCTCCGCGAATACCACCGCGTCTACGGCATCACCGAAGAACGCCTCAAGCGCATCGACAGCGAAGGCCTCTGGCTCATGCACCCCGGTCCCGTGAACCGCGGCGTCGAACTCTGCGACGGAGCCATGGACTACAGCCGCAGCCTCATCAACCGCCAGGTTGAGAACGGCATCGCCGTCCGCATGGCCGTCCTCTACTGGCTCAAGCCCGGCGGCGAAGAGAGCTGAGCGACGCAAAAGAGGCCGCAAGGCCCGCTGGGTGCGCGGAGCCTCTGGCCCGCAGAAGCACCAAACAACTCCGCTTCACCCACCCCTGGGAGCGCCGGTCTTCAGACCGGCCCGAATGATCCCTCCATGCCGTCGCAACTCAACGGCTCTCTTTCACGAAGCCACCGCCGACGTAAACCCTGTAATCCTTGATCCGCCCCGGATTATTCCCCGCCCGCGGCGTATAACGGAACCCACCAATCTTGGTCGCTCCACCAAGATCAATCACGAGGTAGTGCGGATACCCCGGCTGCGCATCCTTCCACTCAGTGTGCCAGAAGTCCGCCGTCTGCCCGTTGATCGCATTCGAAGCCGACCCATCCTCACCCGTCATCTCCTCGCTATCCGCATAGGCCACCGTCCAACTCGCATGCGAGATCGACTTCCCCTCAGGATCGAGCAGATCAAGCTCTGCAATGGCAGCGAATGGCTTGCCATCATGAGCATTGAGCATTTCGAGCGCGAACTGCGAACCCTCCAGCGGCTTGGCGAACTTCACATCCTGCACCTCCGCTCCCGCCGGGAAAGCAGCCTCAAACCCGGGCTTCTGCCCCTTGAGAACCAACTCACCCTTCTTCGAGCCCTTCCGCGCAAAATCCAACTCCGGCCGCAGCTGATCCAAAATCGGCTTCTCCAACCCAGCCAGCACCGGCTTCTCTGGACCTAACAGGTCAAGGACCACCACCTCGTTCTCCCCCTCCTTCAACCACGCACCCGGCAAATACGCCGTCTGCGTCGGCCCGATGTTCCAGTGCCGGGCCAAGCAATGCCCATTCACCCACACCACACCTTTTCCCCACGTCCGCAGGTCCAGGAAAGTATCCGCCGCCTTCGCCAGCTTGAACGTCCCACGCCAGAACTTCGGACCCGGCGCGCTCTCACCACCGCTCTTCCACTTCAGCGACGAAAGCATCGCCTCATCCAGCTTCAGCGGAAACACCGACCACTCACCGGTCACCTCGGTGCTCTTGCCACCCGCCACCAGCTCCACCTTCCCTTGGATCCCCTTGCGATCGTGGATCTCGACCCCGAAATTCACGTGCCCCATCGCCTCCACGAGAATGTCCAGCTGCTGCGGCTGCTTGCGCTCCGGCAGGCTCACCTTGAAGCGACGCGAACGGCGATCGGTCACGCCCACTTCCTTCCCATCAAGGAATACCCAACCGAAGTCATGCACTTGCCCGATCTGCAAGCTCGCCGCCGGACCCGCCGGCAACGTGATGCGATACACCGTGCACCCATGCCCCTGATCATACGCCTCCATGTTCTTCGGCGCGCTATCCTTGATCGCAGCCGGCAAGTTCTGAAACACCGCCGCAGTCTCCTTCAAGGTGAATGAAGGCACCGCCATCGTCGGCATCGGCACCGGCGGATCCACAAGCGTCTCCCCCGGCAGCAAATACTTCGCCATCAAGTGGCGCGTCCGCTCGAATTTCTCCCCGATCCACCCCGCCTCACTGATCGGCGCATCATAATCGTAGCTGCTCGTATCCGGCTTGAACGGCCGGTCCGCACCCGCCCACATCCCGAAGCTCGTGCCACCGTGAGCCATGTAGATGCTGAAGGACGCACCTTCGTTGAGCATGTATTCGAGGTCCTTCAAATACTGGTCAGTCTTCCCGAGGTGATGCGGCGCGCCCCACGTATCGAACCATCCCGGATAAAACTCCCCGCACATCAGCGGCCCCTTCGGTTGAATCTCCCGCAGCTTCTTGAAGCCGGTCGCCGGATCGCTGCCGAAGTTCACCACATTGAAGAGATCATCGCGCCGCCCATTCGCGAGGTTGCCGGTCGGATTGCACGCGAACAGTGGGATATCGAACCCACCATCGATCATCGCCTGCCGCATCTTCCCCATGTATTCCGTGTCCTTGCCGTAGAACCCATATTCGTTCTCCACCTGCGCCATCAGGATCGGCCCGCCCTTCGTCACCTGCATCGGCCCGAGCACTCGGCCCACCTCCTTGAGCCAAGCCTGGCTCGCCGCCATGAAATCCGGATCTTGCGAACGCAGCGCGATGTCCGGCTTCTTCAGCAACCACCACGGCAAGCCACCGCCGTCCCACTCGGCACACGCATACGGACCGGGCCGCAAAATGACCCACATGCCTTCCTCCTGCGCCAGCTTGCAGAACTCCGCCGCATCGGCCTGCCCTTCCCAATTGTATTTGCCCTTCTCGAACTCGTGGACGTTCCAGAACAGATACGCGCAGACCGTATTCAGCCCCATCGCCTTGCAGAGTTGCAGGCGATGCCGCCAATACTCCTTCGGCACGCGCGCAAAATGGAGCTCACCGCAGCGGATCTGCATCCGCTTGCCATCGAGCAGCAGATCCTTCTCGCCGATCTCGAAGGTGTGCTTGGGCGTGGCTTGCGCGAGCACCGGAGAGACGCCCGAGGCGAACAATGCGACCCCGAAAGCGAGCGAGGGAAAGAGCTTCATGGTGACGATCCCAAGCGCCGCTTAAAAAGGATGTCGAGCCCCGATTCCGACTGTTGACCGAAGCCCTTGCAACGTATGGAGAAACGGCGGAATACCCCTGTTGGAGATTCACTACAAGGGCGTCGCAAACCACCAAGCCGGGTGTGATGAAATCCCTCGCATTCAGAATTTAATTGCACGTTTTATTCGACTCGTTTTCATCAATCCAGCAGCTCCACGGTATGACGAATCCGCGCATCCCGACGACAATCTCACCAACCATCTGACCACCTCCTCACATGTACCTGCCCCTTGGCCAATACTCACCTGACATCAAGCTCGGCTTCGTTTCCGCGTCCCGAAATTGCTTTCCTCGTCCGCTCGCCGCAGAGCGCTCGGAAAAGTTGATTGCTGCCACCAAAGCGGCAGGCATCGAACTCACCGTCCCAGCCGGCGAGTGCGCCGTCATCGAAACCCGCGCCCACGCCGCGGATGCCGCGAAGCAACTCATCGCCGCCGGCTGCGATGCCGCCGTGCTCTTCCTCGGCAACTTCTCGCCGGAGATCGAAGACGCCGCCTTCGTGAAAGCCTTCCCCGGCCCCGTGCTCCTGATCGCAGCCGCCGAGGAAAGCGCCATCAATCTCATCCAAAAGCGCGGCGACGCCCTCTGTGGCCTCCTCTCCGCCGCCATGGCCATCCGCAAGCGCGATGTCCAGGACCGCGTCCACATCCCGGAGCTCCCCGTCGTCTCCGCCGAGGAAGGTGCCGCCGAGATCGCCCACTTCGTGAAGATGATCAAGGTGGTGAAGGGCGTCAGCAACGCCACCATCGGCCTCTTCGGCCCCCGCCCGCGCGACTTCGAAACCTGCAACTACAACCTCGCCTCCCTCCTGTCGATTGGCGTCGAAATCGAGGAACTCGGCCTCTTCGACCTCCAGAACGAGATCAAGACCATCCAGGAATCCAAGGCCATTGCCGACGAGCAAAAGGCCGAGATGCCATCCATCCCGGAAGACCCGAACTTCAAGGCCCGCCTCTCCGACTACGAGCAAGCTGTTAGAAACTTCCGCGATCGCCTCCAGCTCTCCGGCGCGGCCTCGCAGTGCTGGTCCGAGCAGGAGTTCTCCCTCAAGCACGTCCCCTGCTTCATCAACGGCCGTATGGCCGACAAGGGCTTCCCCATCGCCTGCGAAAACGACGCCTACTCGCTCGTCGCCGAGCTGATGGCCCAATACGCCAGCGACAACACGGTCACCGTCCTGGACATCAACCACTCCATTCCCGGCAACCTCCACGAGTCGCTGAAGGACTATCCGCTCAAGGACATGGTCGGCATGTTTCACTGCGGCAATACCGCCAGCAAGCTGCTCAAGAACCCGGAGATGAAATACCAGCTCATCATGAAGCGCCTCATGGAGCCGGACACCGATCCCGACATCACCCGCGGCACCATCGAGGGCCAGATCTCCGCCTCGCCGATCACCGTCGTGCAGATCCACGGCCACGGTGACAAGCTCCGCGCGTACATCTGCGAGGGCCACTTCCTCGACCTCGACCCGAAGACCTTCGGCTGCACCGGCACCGCATACATCCCCGGCTTCCATCGCTTCTACCGCCACGTGCTGCTTGGCGCCTACCACCACCACGCCGCCGTCGCCTTCGCCCACGTCGGCGCGGTCCTGTTCGATGCCTTCAAGCTGCTCGGCATCGAAGTCATCGATACCCCGCTTCCGGATGGCGTGCCGTATCCCGGTGAAAACGTCTTCCGCGCCGGCCTAGTGCCAAAAGGCCGCTGATCTAAAATCCACTAGGATAGATTCCCTTCGGGAGCACGTGCGAAACGCCGCGTGCTCCCGATTTTTTTGCATGATCCTCCGGTTACTCATCCGGTGCGTGCGCGGCGCTTGCTCCGGACGACTTCCGCATCCAACTTCATGCTAAGTAAACAAGCTTCACGCATTTCATCACAGCTCGTCCCCCGCGTTTCCCATGAACAGCCCTGTCGAGAACATCGCGCCGTCAGTCACCGAAGCGACTCGAGCCCCAGGCACTCCACGCCGCGGCCACACCTATCGCTGCCAGTGCGGTCGGCCGGTCTTCTTCCACAATAGCCTGTGCCTCGCCTGTGGCGCCGCGCTTGGCTATGAACCCACTCACGCGGAGGTCCACTCGTTGCAGCCAACGAAGACCCAAGGAATCTGGCAGATCTCGGGCGCAGATGCCCCTGCGCCCCTCTACCGCCGCTGCGTCAACATCGATACACCCGCCGGCTGCAACTGGCTGGTACCCGCGGATCACCCGTCCACGCTTTGCATTGCCTGTCGTCTGAACCGCACGATCCCGAATCTCAACGAACCGGACAACTGCAGCCATTGGCGCATGATCGAAATGGCCAAACGCCGACTGGTAGGGCAACTGATCGCGATCGGGCTGCCCGTCCATTCAAAGGTCGAGGAAGATCCGGAACACGGCGTGATGTTCGATTTCCTGCGCACCCCGCCTGGGTCGGCGCCGATCATGACCAGCCATGGCAACGGGCTCATCACACTGAACATCGAGGAAGCCGACGACTCCATCCGCGAGGCCGTCCGCAACCAGATGAACGAACCCTATCGGACACTGCTGGGACACTTTCGCCACGAAATCGGCCACTACTACTGGGACCGCCTGATTGCGGGTACGCCGTGGCATGAAAAGTTCCGTGAGCTCTTCGGCGATGAGCGCGCCGACTATGCCGCGGCACTGCAAGCCAACTACATTTCCGGACCACCGCCCAACTGGCAGGAGAGCTTCATCAGCTCCTACGCGGCCACCCACCCTTGGGAGGATTGGGCCGAGAGTTGGGCTCACTACTTGCACATGGTCGATAGCCTTGATACCGCGATCGGACTTGGACTCAATGCCGACGACATCGAGCTCGATACCGAGCCATTTACTCTAAATGACCTCTATGCCCCGGACGATCCCGATGCTGCGCGCGTGCTCATGCTGGTGAATGGATGGATGGAGCTGGTCACCGCCCTCAACGAATTGGCGAGAAGCATGGGTCACCGCGACTTCTATCCGTTCGTCATGTCGCGCACCGTCTTGAAAAAACTTCACTTCATCCAGCTCGTCGTGAAGAGCCAGCGCGAGGCCACTGCCACACCATCACACTCAGAGCTTGCCTGACAGGCCCACATCACGACGCCCCTGCCTTCAAGGACAAGGCGCCACTAACCTTCGCCCAATCCTCCGCCTCCAGGCAGCACGGATCCGCCGCGACCCAGTGGCCGGATTCGATCTCTCTCAGCGAAAGATCCGCACCCACCGTCTCCTCATAGCGCGGGTGCTTGATCCGATGTCCAAAGGCACTCCCCTTCGGCGGATCGATCGGCGAGGGCACATCGCCTTCGAGAAGGATGCGCTCTTTCTCCAACGAGGGATCAGGCTCGGGAATCGCAGACAGAAGCGCCTTGGTATAGGCGTGCTTCGGCCGCTGGTAGATCGAATCGGCATCCGCCATCTCCACGATCTTGCCGAGGTACATCACCGCCACCCGGTCGGAGATGTGCTTCACCACCGCGAGATTGTGCGCGATGAACAAATACGAAAGCCCGAGGTCCTTCTGCAGCTCTAACAAGAGATTCAGCACCTGCGACTGCACCGACACGTCGAGCGCCGAAACCGGCTCGTCGCAAACAATCAGCTTCGGCTTCAGAGCGATGGCGCGGGCAATCCCGATCCGCTGGCGTTGGCCGCCCGAAAACTCAAAGGGATAGCGATCCGCCGCGGCGCTCTGGAGGCCGACACGCTCTAACAGCTCATCCACCCGCTTGCGCCGCTCGTTCGCGGAACCATGGCCGTGAATGATCAGCGGTTCCTCCAGAATCTCACGCACGCTGTGGCGCGCATTCAAAGACTCGACCGGATCCTGAAAGATCATCTGCAAATCGCCACGGACCGGCCGCATCGCACCGCGCCCGAGGCGGGTGATGTCACGACCGTCGAAGTGGATGCTCCCGTTGTTCACGTCATTGAGACGGACGATCGCCTTGCCGAGCGTCGACTTCCCACAACCGGACTCGCCGACCAGCCCAAGCGTCTCTCCCGGAGCAATATCGAAAGACACGCCATCCACCGCCCTGACCGACCCGACCTGACGCATGAGGAGACCACCCGTCACCGGGAAGTGCACCTTGATGTCTCGCACGGAAAGGATCGGGGTCATACGTCGGTCGAGGCGTAGCAGTTCGGACAGGCTTCCACCCAGTGGCCGTGTGAGACCTCGATGAAAGGCGGACGATCGCGCAAGGTGGAGCCCTGCCGGTCCATGCGTTGGCAGAAGCGGCAACCTGGCACTAGATCCCTCAACGAGGCCACCATCCCCGGGATCACCGGCAGCTTCGCCTTGCGCGGCGTTTCCAAGCGCGGAATGGAAGCGAGCAAGCCCCGGGTATAGGCATGGAGCGGACGGGCAAAAAGTTCTTTCACCGGCGCGCGTTCCACCACCCGGCCGGCATACATCACCACCACCTCATCACAGGTCTCCGCGATCACGCCGAGATCGTGCGTGATCAGCATCAGCGACATGCCCATCTCCGCCTGCAGCCGCTTCATCAGGTCGAGGATCTGCGCCTGCACCGTCACATCCAGCGCCGTGGTCGGCTCATCGGCGATGACCAGATCCGGCTTCAGCGCAAGCGCCATGGCGATTACCACGCGCTGCCGCATCCCGCCGGACAGCTGGTGCGGATAGTCCCCCGCCCTGAGTTCCGGCGCGGGAATCTTCACGAGCCGCAGCATCTCGATCGCCGCGTTCCACGCCTCCCGCTTGCTCATCTTCTTGTGGATGAGGAAGCACTCGGACAGCTGCTTGCCGATGCGGTGCACCGGATTGAGCGCGGTCATCGGCTCCTGGAAAATCACCCCGATCTCGTTGCCGCGCACCCTGCGGATCTCATCAGGCCTCAGCCTTGTTAGATCCCGTCCTTTGAAAAGCACCTCACCTTGCAGGATCTTACCCGCAGGCTGTGGCAGCAGGCGCATGATCGACATCGCGGTCACGCTCTTGCCGCAACCCGACTCGCCGACAATCCCGAGGGTCTTGCCTCGGGAAATATCGAAGTTCACCTGATCGACCGCGCGAACCAGGCCCGCATCGGTGTCGAAGGCGGTGATCAGATTACGGACCTGGAGAAGCGGCTCGGTCATTCGGTCTTCTTTTCGCGGTACTGGTCATAGACCACATTCTTCTCCGGGAAGGCCCGGCCGGTGTGCATCGCGTCCTGGGTCTCCTTCTTGATGTCGTTGTCGATCCACATCACCTTCCCCATCTCGGGATCATTGGCAAAGCGGACATTGAAGTCGTCCGGCCAGCGCACCCAGCGCCAGTTGCCCAGGCGGTAGAAAGGCCGGTCGATCCCCGGAACCCAGATCGCGCGGTCGTGGATGATCTGCTCCAGCTTCCAGCTGGTCTCCCTCAGTTCATCCTCGGTGCGAGCCTGGCGATTCGCCTCCAGGATCACGTCCACCGCAGGATCAGCGAAGCTGAAGAGGTTGTTGGACATCGCCTTCGGCTTGCGGGTTCCCGGCTCGTAGGCCTCCTTGGAATGCATGCTCTGGTAGTAGTCCGGGATCGGGAGGCTTCCTTGGAAGCCGAGGAAAGCGATCTCATGCTCCTTGCGCTGGGTCTTGCTGAAGGAAGCGCTGTTCTCCATGCCTTCCAGCTTGTACTCCACGCCGGCCTTCACCGCCTCTTCCTTGAGCCGCAGCATGTACGCCTCCAGACGCGGGATCTTGGTATAGTTCAGCGAGAACGAAAGCCTCCGCCCCTGCGCATCCTGCAGGATGCCATCTGCTCCCGCGGTAGTGAAACCCGCCTTGGCGAAAGCTTCCCGCGCCTTCTCCACCGAGAAGGGCCGCGTCTTGATATTGGGATTCGAATACTGGCCATAGCCGCCCTGCAGCAGGTTAAGCCGCTGCGCATCCCCGCGCAGGTCGAAGTCGATCACCTTCTGCCAGTTCGTCGCATACTGGAGCCCGATGCGGATGTCCTCCACCGCCAGCAACGGGTTGTGCTCGTTCAAGTAGAGCCCGTAGCTGATCGAAGGATAGCCGTTGTAGAAAGTGACCTTCTCGATGTAGCCCTTGAAGACCGGGTCAATCTCGGTCTGCTCATACCACTTGATCGGGTCCAGCGGATAGAACAGGTCGATCTCGCCCCGCTTGAACATCTCGAACACCTTGTTCTCGTCGCGGACCAAGGTGTATTCCAGCAGATCGGGGTTAAAACGATATTTGTAGTACTTGCGGTCCTTGGCCCACCAGTCCTTCACCCGGCTCATCGAGATCGAGCGGCCCTTGCGGATGTCTTCCGGACGGATCTCATAAGCGGAGATCGTCGGACGCGGACGCCAGTTGTAGCGGCTTTCGAAGTCGGGACCGAACTCCCTGTAGAAATCCTCCTGTGCCGGGAAAAAGGACGCGAGATAGGCGGCCCCCATCGGCTTGGGCGTGGACAAGCGCAGGCACAAGTAGTCCGGCCCATAGGTGGCGATGCCCCAGTACTGCTCCGAATACCAATCACGGTAGAAGTTCTCCGTGAGGTATTTCGAAAGGTAGATGTAAACGGACATCACCCAGTCGTAGGACGTCACGTCCTTGCCATCGGACCAGCGGGCCTCGGGATCGATGTGATAATAGATCGTCTGCCCGCCGTCGGTCACCGCCCAGCGGTCGGCCCCGGCGGGGATGATGGCACCGGTATTCAGATGAAGTCCGGTCAAGCCGAGCTCCATGTCGTCCCAGTGGTAATTGCGGAAGCTGTTGTTCGCCTCCGCGCCGGCGGGGCGCAGCGTCGGCGGATAGTCGAAGCCCTGGATGTAGCTGTGGAAGGTGCCGCCCTTCTTGGCCTGCGGCGACCCCATCTCAGGCTGGTCCATGCCGTCCTTCCACTCCAAGCCCCCGGGCAGATCCTTCTCCTCCAGCTTCTCGAAATAATTCGGGCGCTCCAGATGGCGCGTCAGGTCGGCCAGTGCCGCGGTCTTTTCCTTGCGCTCCTCGTCGTTGAGCTGCCCGGCAAGTGCAGCCTCCAGCTCCTTGCGCTGGTCCTGCAACTTGGTGAGCAACTCCGCGTTGAAGCGCTTGTAGAAGGCCTCGCGCTCGGCGGTATTGTCATACGGCGGCGGCAGCTCCGCCTTCTTGCAGCCCGGCAGGACGACAAGGACCAAGGCTGCGGCAAACGCAGCCACAGCGGTAAAGACGGGCGTGCGTTTCATTGATAGGTGGTGAACTTCTTGGGATCGAAGGCCTCGCGGATCGCTTCCCCCACGAAGGTGATGAGCAGCAGGACCACCACCATGAAGGTGAAGACCGAGCTGACGATCCACGGCGAGTTGAGGTTCGAGGTCCCCTGCTCCAGTATCCGGCCCCAGCTCGGATAGCGATCCGGCAAACCGAAGCCGAGGAAGTCCAGCGCAGTAAGCGAGGTGGCCAGACCCGCGACGCTAAAGGGCAAGAGCGTCACCAAGGTCGAGATCGCATTCGGCAGGATGTGCCGGAAGATCACCCGCATCGTACCCGCTCCCTGCACCCGGGCGGCGGCCACGTAGTCCCGCGCCTTCTCACGATAAGTCGCACTGCGGAGGTAAACCGAAACCCCGATCCAGGAGAACGCGCAAAGGATCAGCAGGATCGTGGTGAGGTCGATGTTATCGCGACCGATGTTGCTGATCACGATCATGACCACCAGCAGGAAGGGCACGTTGCTGACGATCTCCACGACACGGTCCATCACCAGGTCGAAGACACCGCCGAAATAGCCCATCAGGCTGCCGATGGTAATGCCGATCCCATAGATCATCAGGATGTAGCAGAAGGCCGCCTTGAAGATCACTTGCAGCCCGCCCAAAAGCCCCGCGGCGATGTCCCAACCCCGCGAATCCGTGCCGAGATAGTGACGCGATTTCAGCGAAGGCGGGGCCGGCTTGTAGATGATCTCGATCCAAGGGAGCTCGGTGGAGGGCGTGGCACTGTCTTCCACCGAGGTCTCCACCAGCTTGCCTTCGTGCCAGCTCTGCTTGCCGACGAACTCCCCCTTGGCATCAAAGAGCGTGGCCGGGCCCTCGCGCAGGCCGCGGCGGAAGCGCGCATCGCGCAGCTTGGTATCGTCGGAGTCCTTTGAATACTGCACCGCGTAGCCGTTGAAGGGCTCGCTGTCATGGGCCCGGTAGAGCAACCCCTCGCGCGTCACGAGCTCACGCTTTTCCAGCTCGTCCGTATCCAGCACCGGATCCCAAGGAACGAGGGGCATGATCACGGAATCGCCTTTATCCGCGGCCTTGAATCGCTTGCCCAAGTCGCGGTAATTCGCCTCCTGACTGCCTTCTCCGCCAAAGTCCTGCTCCGAGTAGAGCTTCGTCTCGAAGGCTGGGAAATGCCAGGCCCCCTCATACTTCACCGCAAGTGCCCGCTTGCCGACCAGCGCCTGATCTAACAGCGCAACCAGCAGCAGCAACATGAGCAGGCGGAAGGAAAGCCAGCCGCGCCCGATCGAGCGGAAGCGGGTAAAGCGCCGCAGCGTGAGCGGATTCCAGTGGAACTTGCCGCCGAAGATCAGCAGGACCAGTGACAACAACACCGCGGCACCACAGATCGAATAACCGACGATCTCCGCCTGATGGGTCCGCACCCACTTCCAGTCCATCGGGACCCACTGGATGGACTTGTAGTCGACCAGATACCCCTTCTCCGGCGCCGCGAAGATCTCGTCCGGGGTAGCAGCAAAGGAAAAGAACCAGCGCAGCGACGGCAGGCTCAGCTTCTGCGAGAACGCCAGCGCGGCGGCAATCGCCACCAGCAGCAGAAGAAGGCCGATCTTGCGGGGAAAGGTCATTTCACTTGTAGCTTACCCGTGGATCGAAGAACGCGACCAAGAGGTCCGAGAAGATTTTCCCGATGGCCGTGAGCGCGGCCGCGAAAAACAAGACACCGAGCATGACCGGCTCGTCCCGATCAATCACCGCGGTGAACTGCAGCATGCCGAAGCCATCGATATCGAAGACACGTTCAACCAGGACCGAACCGGCAACCACCAGCGCCAGGTTCTCGCCGAAAGTGGTGGCGATGGGGATGATCGAATTCCGGAAAGCGTGGTGAAAGACCGCCCGCGGATAGGACACACCCTTGGCCGTGGCGGTGCGCACGTAGTCGGCGGACAGGTTGTCCATCAGGTTGTTCTTCATGAGCATCGTCATGAAAGCGAAACTGCCGATGAGATAGCACGCCAGCGGCATCGCGGTATGGGCCGCCAGATCCTTGACCTGGTCGGCAGGGGAAAGGGTGGCGAAGTCATCCCCGGTGAACCCGCGGATCGGCAGCCAGCCGAGTCGCGCACCGACGATCACCACCAGCAGCGCACCGAGCGCATAGCCAGGCACCGCATAGCCAGCGAAAATGGCGACCGAACTCGCATTGTCTACCCAAGTGCGGTGCTTGATCGCCTTCAGGATCCCGAGCGGCAGGCACACCGAGTAGATGATGAGCACATCCATCAGGGCGAAATAGAGCGAGACCGGCAGGCGATCTAGGATCATCAGACCCACCGGCTCCTGGTACTTTTCCGAACTGCCGAGACTCCCTTGGAGCAGGCCGTCGAAGCCGGGGCGATACAGGATGGCGCGGTATTCCGGCAGCTTGCTCAGGGACACCCCACCCATCCACTTGTCCCAGGATTGCTTCTGCTCCTCCGGGCTGCGCAGGCGGACTCTCCAGCGGGCGAGTTCGGTGGTCTCGCGGTCCATTTCGGCCGAAGACTTCGGCGCCCCATCCGCTCCGGCAGCTTCTGGCGACTGAATCGCGGCCTCGTCGCCATTGCGGACGATTTTCGCCACGAAGGTAGTCCCCGGCACCTCGATCTCCACGCTGTTGGAATCCTTCGGGAATTCCTTGCCGATCTTTTCCTTGTCCCGGGGCACGACGCCTAACCATTCGCCATAGGCGCGCATGGAACTCCGGTCCCGGTTCTTCTTCTCCTCCACCTCCAGCACCTGGCTCGGTGAAAGGGAGGTCTGCCCTTGCGCGCGGGTCCGCTTGCCGCCTTCCCCACCGAGCAGGCCGGCTAAGGCCCGCTCCACCGGCCCGCCCGGCGCCATCCGGTTGATCGCGAAGACTAGCGCCGTGATCCCCAGCAACGTCAGCGGGATCAGAAGCAGTCGGCGCAGGAAATAGGCTTTCAAATGGCGGGACGAAACTAACGGTTTCTGTAGTTCTAGCGATCCCCCCCTCCCTTGCAAGTCCCCGACAGCACAAAGGGCCGCTTTGACAGAAACGCCCGCAAAATCCGCAAAACAGGACAAAGACGGTCGCCCCCTGCAAATTTTCCCTGCAATCCCGGCCCGGGACACGCTAGACCCACCGGCGACTCATGACACGACGCGCCCTCTCCTTGCTTCTCCCACTCCTCTGCCTCGCCCCCTGTGGCGCAGAGACCCCGGTCGAGAAAGCAAACCGGGAAAAGATCCTCCTGATTGGCAACGCCTCCGATCCCAAGTCCCTCGATCCCCATCTCGTAACCGGGGTTATCGAACACAATATCATCCGATCCCTGCTTGAGGGACTGGTCTCGGATGATGCCTATTCCGACACCGCCTACCCGCCGGGTGCCGCGACCTCGTGGGAGCACAATGAGAACTATACCGAGTGGACCTTCCACCTACGGCCCGACGGCAAGTGGTCGGACGGAGCCCCGCTGACCTCCGCCGATTTCATTTTCGGCTACAACCGCCTGCTACACCCGGACACGTTGGGCCCGTATGCGGAGATGCTCTTCTTCCTCAAGAACGCGGAAAAATTCAACCGCGGCGAGATCACCGATTTCAGCCAGGTGGGCGTCTCCGCCCCTGATGATTACACGCTGAAGCTCACCATGCGGGAGCCGGTGCCCTTTCTGTTAGGCATGACCCGCCACTACACGTGGTTCCCGGTTCCCCGCCACGTCATCCTCAGGTTTGGCAAGATGACCGACCGCTTCACCCCATGGTGCGAGCCCGGCAATTTCGTCGGCAACGGCGCCTTCGTTCTCAAGGAATGGAAACTGAACGACCACGTGGATGTGGCGAAGAATCCGCTCTACTGGGACGCCGCGAATGTGAAGCTCAATGGCCTGCGCTTCATCCCCGCGGAGAACTACTACACGGAAACCCGCGGCTTCCTCGCCGGGCAGCTCCACACCACCTATCAGCTCCCACCGCCGTTGGTGGACAAGATCAAGGAAGAGTGCCCGCAATACCTCCACCAGGAGCCCTACCTCGCCACCGACTTCATCCGCGTGAATGTCACCCGGCCGAAACTCGACAATCCGAAGGTGCGCATGGCCATGTCCCTGGCCATCGACCGGAAGCTCCTCTGTGATAACGTCCTGCAGGGCAACATTCCCTGCGGCACGATTTGCCCGAACCTGGGCGACTACAAGCCGGACCAGATCGTCAGCTTCGATCCCGAGCGCGCGAAGGCCCTGCTGGCAGAGGCCGGCTACAAGGACGGAGTAGGCCTACCGCGCTTCAAGCTGCTGATGAGCAGCACAGGCAGCCGCGGCACCGTCGAAGCCATCCAGGCGATGTGGCGCGACACCCTCGGCATCAACATCGATCTCCAGCCGAAGGACTGGGGCGCTTACGTCTCCGCCCAACAGAAGCTCGACTACGACATCGCGCTCGCCGCTTGGACCGGGGACTACCTCGACCCCTCGACCTTCCTGCTGATGTGGACCAAGGACAACGGCAACAACAACACAGGCTGGTCCAATCCCGAATACGAAAGGATGCTCTCCGAAGCCGCCCAGCAGGCGGATCCCGCACAGCGTCTCGCCATCTTCAAGAAGGCGGAACGCATGTTCATCGAGGACCAGGCGATCCTGCCGATCTCATACCGCGGCCGCAATTACCTGCACCGCCCGGAGGTCAAGGGCTGGAGCCCGCTGCTGCTCGACAACCACCCCTGGCACACCATTTCCCTCGAACCCTGATCCGCCCAGGCCATCATGTTCAAAGCCCTTTTCAGCCGACTGATCCAGAGCCTTCTGGTGCTACTCGTGCTCTTCACGGTCACCTTCTTCCTGGTCAAGGCGATGCCCGGCAATCCCCTCAACCGGGAAAAGGCCATGCCGGAACACATCCGGGTCAAGCTCGAGCACTACTACGGCTTGGACAAGCCGGTGTTGGCCCAATACGGCATCCAGCTCGGCCGCTACCTGCAGGGAGATCCCGGCTACTCGATCCGCTTGGAAGGGCGTGAAGTGACGGACATCATTAGCCAAGCCTTCCCGGTCTCCTTTCAACTTGGCGTATTGGCCATGGGCGTCGCGATCACTATCGGCATCCCGGCCGGTTGCTTGGCCGCAGCTCGCAAGAATGGCCTGATCGACGTGATGGCGATGTCGATCGCGATGTTCGGGATCTGCCTTCCCTCCTTTGTGATCGGGCCCCTTCTCGCGGAGTTCTTCGGCCGCAAGCTCCAGCTCCTGCCGGCCTTCGGTTGGGACGCCATCGACCCCAAAACCTGGATCCTGCCCGCCGTCACCCTCGGCCTTGCCTATGCCGCCTACCTCTCGCGCCTGACCCGCGCCGGGATGCTGGAGACGCTTTCACAGGACTTCGTGCGAACCGCCAAGGCCAAGGGCGTGCCGGGTTGGAAAATCCTGATCCGCCACTGCCTCCGCGGCGGCTTGATCCCGGCCGTGGCCTACATCGGGCCCGCCTTCGCTGGCATCATCTCCGGCTCCTTGGTGATTGAGACCGTTTTCCAAGTCCCCGGACTTGGCCGCCACTTCATCAAGTCGATCGAGACCCTCGATGCCCCGGTCATCATGGGCGTCACCATGCTCTACGGTACCCTGGTGATCGTCGCGAACTTCCTCACCGACTTGGCCGGGATCTGGCTGAACCCGCGCCTCCGCAAGTCCTCCTGAGCCCGACTGCTGCCCACCCTTTTCCATGACACCCGAAGAAAAAGGAACCTCTCTGTGGTACGATGCCTGGTTGCGCCTGCGCCGCAACCGCGCTGCCATGGTCGGCATCGTCATCCTCGCGCTCATCGTCTTCACCTGTGTGGTGCTGCCCTGGGTCGGCGATTTCCTGAAGGACCCTAACAAGACCGATCTGGTCCACCGCAATCTACGGCCCGGCAGCGAACATTGGTTCGGGACCGACCACCTCGGCCGCGATCTTTTCGCGCGGGTGATCTTCGGCGGCCGCATCTCCATCGCCGTCGGACTCATCACCACCTTTGTCGCCGTCACCATCGGCGTGGTCTGGGGTGCCGTGGCTGGCTACGTCGGTGGCAGCACCGATGCCCTCCTGATGCGCATCGTGGATATTCTCTACGCTCTGCCCTTCCTGGTCATCATTATCCTTCTCAAGAAGATCTTGGAACCCATGACCGATGATCTCACCGAGTCGACCGTGAATCTCATCGCGGGCAAGGAAGCCCCGCTGAAGAAACTGAGCGACACCCGCAACTGGGTCGAGCCTCTGACCACTCTCGTGCCGGTCTTCATCGCAATCGGCGCGCTATCCTGGCTCACCGTCTCGCGCATCGTTCGCGCCCAAGTGCAAAGCGTCGCCAGCCTCGACTACGTGGAAGCCGCGCGCTCGCTCGGCCTCGGCCACCTCCGCATCCTCTTCCGCCACATCCTGCCGAATTCGCTCGGCCCCATCATCGTCTACACCACGCTCACCATCCCCGGCGTGATGATGTTCGAGGCCACCCTATCCTTCCTCGGCCTCGGCGTGAAAGCGCCTAACAGCTCATGGGGCGTCCTCATCCAGGAGGGCGCGAACTTCATGCTCACCAACCCGATGCAGCTCTTTTTCCCATCCCTCTTCTTCTCGCTGACCTTGTTCTCCCTGAACTTCCTCGGCGACGGCCTGCGCGATGCGCTCGACCCGAAGGCATCGAAGGATTGAGGAAGTCGATCGGAGCATGAGATCCCGCTGAATTATTTCGGCCCGCATCGCCAACCATAGTGGTCCGCACTCTCCGA